>NZ_CP092588.1:600000-900000 GCF_023920225.1 Vibrio gazogenes | reverse complement strand
CGGAGCGTGACCAACTGGAAATTGGCTGGATTGAATGGGCGCTTGAACACCGGAAGCCCTTGTTGGGTATCTGCCGTGGATTACAATTGATCAATGTGGTCAAAGGTGGCTCTTTATACACTGATATCAGTGAGTTGCGGCAACGGACATATAACCGTTCAGGGCTACTCCCGACCAAACAGGTGAAGCTCAGTGCGAATTCAAAACTGGCTGCACTCTGTAGAAAGACGCATTTACGGGTGAATAGTTTGCACCATCAGGCGATCAAAAATGTCGGTCAGGACTTACAAGTGGTTGGTCGGGATTTAGACCAATTTACGCAGGCGGTAGAAAGCACCGATCAGGCGCCGATTTTAGGGGTTCAGTGGCACCCCGAATACCTCTTTTATTTACCCACTCAACTCGCGATTTTCCGTTGGCTTTGCTGTCAGGGAGCCGCTTGTCAAGCAGATCAATTATAATTCAAAGGGTTGGCTCGCAATTCACTCAATGAATAGATGATTAAATTTGTAGTATGGATACATGTGACACATGGGATCGGTTGAGTCTTGCTTTTATGTGCTGTTGGTTGCCTGAGGCAACCAACAGTTCATACTGACCACTTCAACATTCTCTCGATTCAAACCCAATCTCTTGAATCAGAACGATTATATTAACGCCTCCCGATCTTTCTGGGTCTGGATTGGTGCTGTTGATTGTGACGCAGGCAGCTCAAGTTCGGCTAAGTCAGCTTTGATTTGGGCTAACTTATTGTTATCCAGTTTATAGAACAGCATGAATATCGCTAGTGCTGCAAAGAAAACGCCGGGGATCACAGTAAACAATAAGTTGATCGCATTGATTGCTTGTGGCGTTTGAACGGCTGCGCCGCCTTGATATCCAGCCCACGCCAGAATCCAACCAACACCCGCACCACCAATGGCGATACCCAGTTTGATGGCAAACAGGTTAGTTGAAAATACCATGCCGCTGAGTGAGCGATTACTCCGGGTTTTTTCGTAGTCGACCACATCCGACATCATACTCCATAAAATCGGAGTGGTACTCATCTGCACGACACCTAACAGAACGACTAATGTAAACACAGCAGGAACATTGGTGGGTTCGACGAAGTAAAGTACTGCTGCGAGAATCCCGGAAATGATAATCAGAATGCGGTATATGGTTGGTTTGTTATATTTGCCGAATAATGGAGAAGATAACATCGCCCCGACAATATTCGCTAACATGCCGGATACCATGAAAATAGTAGCAAGGTCAGCTCGGCCCATGACGACTTTCACATAGTACATCGTTGATGCGCCTTTAAATACGACACCGGTAAGCAGCACGACGTTGACGATGAACAAGATTCGCCATTGGCTATTTTTCATTAACCGTTTTAAGTCTTGTAATGCAGATTGTCTTTCCTCGGTTGGGACATAGCGTTCTTTGGTGTTGGCGAAGCTGAAAAAGAATAATGCGATAGCACCGAGGCCCATGACGGCCATTGCACCCAGATACCCTTTCTGCACGTTTCCTTTGCCGATGATATCCACCAACGGGAGTGCAACCATGGTGACGATCAGACCACCCGCTGTACTCAGGGCGAAACGATATGATTGTAGTGATGTCCGTTCACTCGAATCATTGGTCAGCGCATTGGCCATCGCACAGTATGGTACATTGATTGCGGTATACATCAGGGTTAAGAAAATATAAGACGCATAGGCGTAGATCAGTTTGCCGGTTTCTCCAAAATTCGGGGTGAAAAAAGCAAACATACAAGCGGCTCCGAAAGGGACGGCGATCCACAACAGGTAAGGTCTGTAGCGGCCATGTTTTGAATGGGTTCTATCGACAATTGAACCCATCATCGGGTCTGTCACGGCATCAATGAAACGGACAAGCAAAAACATGGTTCCCATGTGTGCGGGAGAGAGCCCATAAATGTCCGTATAAAAGTAAGCTAAAAAAAGCATGACGGTCTGCCAGACAAAGTTACATCCGGTATCGCCTAAGCCATACGCGACTTTCTCTCTGACCGACAATTTATTGGTAGTCGTCGTAGTCATTTTATTTATTCTCCAGGGTACAGTTTCACTAATATTTATTGTGTTAGTTTGTGAGATATAATCAATTTGTCTAAATTAATAATGGTTTTATGATATTTTATTAATGTGACAAATATTACAGAAAGAGTCATTTGTAAAACAATAAAAATATTTAAAATCAATTACTTGCATTTGATGTTGAACTAAGTTTTGATGATATTTGCGACATGAGACACAATTAAACAATAGGAGACATCAAGAATAAAAAAACGTAATCATTAGGAAAATACTCAATTGTTAGTCTAAGCCGATTATAAAAAATAGATAATTTATCGAGTCACATGGTGAGTGAATATTTAAAAGTAGAGATGGAAGAAGAAAACAATCACCATGTATTTAATTTTACCATTCTCTGTTGTGAAACATCGATACTAAAAATGAGACAAATGTCGCTTTGTGTTGTATGAACTATACAAACAGGGATAATTGGATTTATTTGTGATATTTGTTCAAATGTATTTCAATATAAATTATTTTATTATCATGATAATAATTTGGATGATAGTTATATTTCACTATATCTTCTTTTTTATCAATTAGTAGTGGTCATATTATGATAACTGTTCATGATATTTTCAAAGTATTATCTAAATAGTTTAAATTAAGAATTATTTGTTGATAAAATGTAAATATAAATATATTTTGTAAAAATCAATTACAGAAAAAGACTCAATATGAAAGCAAGGATCGCATTTTTATTGACGTTGAGCTTCTCAGCTCAGGTTTATTCCGGCTCTCCGCCTCAGGATGAAAAACTACTCCAGTCACTGATTCAACGTGGTGTTATCTGTCAAGGTTTAACCTACGAAGAACAGCAAGAAGCACTGCGTATTTATCTGCATAGAAAAGCCAAAATGCATCCGGATAAATCGTCAGAAGCTAAATCATCAGAAGCATCTGAAACAACTGTTTCGAAATCATGCATTGCACCACCTAAACAATAATTTCACCCACAACGAACCTGTTTGTTTTGATTTTATCCTTGATCAAAATTCAGGAAGAGTTGGCTATTTGTAACATAAAAAAATAAGAAGGATTATCCAATGATAAAAATGAGGAAAACCTTGCTCGTAACAGCAGTGATGAGCTGTATTGGCATCAGCAGTTATACCCATGCACATGCTCCGGTCGATATGGGGGTTGTGAATGAAGAAAAACTGATTGAAATGCTGATTCGCAAGGGTGTGGTTGATCGTCATGCCTCTGAAGAGGCCAAATACCGTGCACTCAAAGCATACTTGGCAAAAAAAATTGATCAGGGCTTTCGTGGTGATGATCAGCTTGGGAAGAAAGCACTGTTCAACCGGGCAAAAGTGCTAAAAGCAATGAAAGCAGGGAAAGGGAGTCAAAAACACAATGTTTTTGCGCTGGATGTTAGCCAGAAGCGTAATGATAAAGTGCTTGCCTTGTTGATTGATTTTCCTGATTTGCCATGGAATGACAACCGGCTGACCCCAGAACTGACCGATATGTTCTATGCCGATTATCTGCCTGAACATTATCAGTCGTTATTATTTTCTGATACCGGTTATGACGGTCCGAACGGGCAGAATCTGATCTCAATGCGTCAATATTATCATCAGGAATCCGGTGATAGTTACGGGGTGTCCGGTCAAGTCATGGGATGGTATCACGCGACACATGAAGCGGCTTATTATGGGGGGCACAGTGAATCCGGTGGCAATGATGTCAACCCACAGCAACTGGTTCGTGAAGCGCTCGATCAACTAGCTAAAGATCCCAATATCAACCTTGCTGATTTTGATATTGAAGATCGCTACGACTACGACAATGATGGCAACTACCGTGAACCGGATGGTGTGATCGATCACCTGATGGTCTTCCACTCATCAGTTGGCGAAGAAGCCGGTGGTGGGGTGTTGGGTGATGATGCGATTTGGTCACACCGCCATAACCTAGGACAGTTTTATGTCCTGAAAGGCACACAGAGTAATGTCCCGGGCCGGTTTAACGGCCAGTATGCAGCCTATGACTATACCATGCAGCCCATCGATGCGGCCGCGGGGGTTTGTGCTCATGAATATGGACACGATTTGGGATTACCCGATGAATATGACACGCAATATACCGGTAAAGGTGAACCGGTCTCTTACTGGTCAATTATGTCTTCAGGCAGTTGGGCCGGAAAGGTTCCGGGCACAGAACCGACCGCATTTTCGGCCTGGTCGAAACAGTTCTTGCAAGATGCCGTCGGTGGTAATTGGGTCAACCCGACAGAAGTGACGTTAGATGAGCTAGCACAACATGCCAAAGTGATTAAGCTGCATCAGACCAACGATACTGAGCAACAAAATCTGATTAAGATTCCGCTGCCGCCGAAACAAGTTGAAGACTTGCCACCGTATGAAGGCAGTTATGATTTTTATTCAGATAAAGGCGATAGCCTGAAGAACAAAATGCATCGCACTTTAATGGTGCCGAATGCATCCAATGTGACGTTGAAGTTCAAAGCGTGGTATCAAATCGAGAAGGACTATGATTTCGCGAGAGTCACGGTGAATGGTGAGTCCGTTGTCGGCAATATCACCACCATGGACGATCCGCAAAACACGGGGCTGGTACCCGCGATTTCAGGCGAATCACAAGGCTGGGTCGATGCTGAATTTGATCTGTCGAAGTGGGCCGGTCAGGAAATTAACTTAGGATTTGAGTACATCACCGACGGCGGTCTGGCTATGGCTGGTCTCTATGTGGATAACCTGCAACTGGACTCGGATGGCGTAACAACGCTGCTTGATGATGCCGAAAGTACACCGACGTTCACTTTTGACGGTTTCCGTCTCAACAATGGTTTCCATACGGCTGACCATTACTATCTGCTCCAGTGGCGAAGCCATGAAGGTGTCGATGCCGGTCTGGGCCACTTACGGCGCTTCAACGATTTAATGTCGTTCGAACCGGGTCTGCTGGTTTGGTATGTGGATGAGTCCTTAACCGATAACTGGGTTGGCAATCACCCCGGTGAAGGCTGGCTCGGTGTGGTTGATGCTGACCAGAATACTTTGGTCTGGGCCAACAGTGCTCAAGCGGCACAAACTCGTTACCAAGTGCGTGATGCAGCATTCTCATTGCAAGATCAAGCGCCGTTGCGTCTGGTCAATAATGATGGCGATGTACTGGAAGATAGCAGCCTGATTGGAAATGCTAATTTTGCCGATGATCAGGATTACAGCAATCCCGGCCAACCCGATGCAGGGCGGTTATTGACTGAACTGGGACTACAAATCGACGTGTTGGAACATGGGGAAAATAATCAATATGGTGTGATTAAGATCGCCCGGCAATCGACACCCAATGCGGCACCCGAGGCTGATTTTGATTTCACGGTAAGTGATCTGACCATCTCAACTGTTAACCGTAGCCAAGACCCTGACGGCAATATTGTCAGTTATCACTGGAATTTCGGTAACGGTCAGACGAGTACCGCAGCAGCACCGACGTGGACGTATCAAAAACCAGGGACTTATCGTGTTTCTTTAACGGCTACCGATGATCAGGGGGCAACGGATAGCGTCAGTAAATCGGTCACTGTGTTTGAACCGAGTCAGGCACCGATTGCACGCGTTTGGCATTTCAATTTCTTTCGGACTGTGATGATGTGGTCAACGAGTTGGGATGAAGACGGACATATCGTTGA
Source organism: Vibrio gazogenes (assembly GCF_023920225.1). NCBI lineage: Bacteria > Pseudomonadati > Pseudomonadota > Gammaproteobacteria > Vibrionales > Vibrionaceae > Vibrio > Vibrio gazogenes. The sequence continues at coordinate 894,249 of NZ_CP092588.1, read as the reverse complement.
TACCAAATGGACACTTCCCGATGGTGAAGAGAAGCATGGTGTGTCGCTGATACATACGTTCCCTAAACGTGGTCAATATGAGGTGTTATTGACGATTACAGACAACGATGGAAAGACGACAACCAAAATCATTCATATCAATCTATAACGGTCCGTTTCTATCGCCCGTTTCTATTGACAGCAATGTGTTTTGACACAGACAAAGTGCAACCTTTCGGTTGCACTTTTTGCGTCAAAGCAACGTGATAAAACCAAGTTGTACCCCGTATATTTATTGTGGTATGACCAGTTTTCGATTACGCTGCTTTTTATCGAATGAATGGATGCAATGCAGAGCAAGGGGAAAATCATGAACCTTTATTTCCGTTTCATGTGGCTTTTGATTTGGCGGATGCGCTTTTGTCGGCGTCTCGGTTTGTTGGATAATTCCCGATTAGGATTTCGCGCCTGGCCAACGGATTGTGATATCAATTTACATCTGACGAATGCACGTTATCCGGCACTCATGGATTTAGGCCGCACTTATCTGTTGGCGGAAATGGGGTTGTTGAAACCGTTTCTCAAGCGCAGTTGGTTGCCGGTCGTCAATGCTTCTGAATTCACGTTTATACGTGCGATCAAGCCCTTGCAAAAATTCCATATTGATAGCCGTATTCTCGGTTGGGATGAGAAGTATTTTTATCTGGAACAACGATTTACCAGTGAAGCCGGATTACATGCGATTGCGAATATCCGTGCCTTGTTTATCTGTAAAGGCCATAAAGTGGAGACGGCTCAATTACTCCGGGTCGCTGACTTCGAATTACATCATGCACCGGAGCTGCCACAAGACATTCAAAATTGGAAAGCCTTGTTACAAATGAAGAAAGAGCAGAATGCGATTTGAGGATTACCAATCATGCAGTAGCGTATCACGCGTTGATACTCTTTGCTGTTCTCTCAAATGTAAAGCCGATCCGTTGCATCATCCCTTCAATCATCCGAATTTGTGCTTCGCTGACCCCTGCGGCTTGTAAGTCGACCAATAATTGCTCGGAAGCCATTTGAAATGGTTCGCTATGCCGACCTTGGGCGGCCAATCCATAAGCGTCTGCCAATACCGTCTGCCAATGTCGGTACGATGAGGTGTGTTGATTCAATCCGAGCGTGTTTAACATTCGGCTGAAACGCAGAATAATATGGCCGAGATTGAGCCCCGTCAGCACAATATCTGTCATTCTTTGTCGCTCCGGTGTTGGTTCTCCGGCGATGGAGCGGAGAAGTCGATCGGTCATTCGGGCGTTAAAACGGGTTTCTTCATTTTCCTGATGAGATGAGAGTGACTTCAAATCCTTCACCGTTGCTCTTAAGACGCCTTTTTGAATCAGTTTCAGACTGGGGCCGGTGATAATTTGGAATAGCCAATACAACAGGTAACTGCCGCAGATAATTCCCAGCCCGCTACTGAGCGCGAAGTCGATAGAAAATGACAGGCTCATATCCGGCCCGGGGCGAGTCAAAATCGTGAACGGAATACAAAAGCCGAGCCCGTAAGGCAGGGTCGGACGGTTTGCCAATGCCAGAAGACCAAGAAAATAAGGGCCGGCCAGAACCATCAAGAGCAAAATATAATCGGCCGAACTTTGGGCCAGAATATTCAGTGCATAAAAAATGGCGACACCAACAGCTACGATGGCACTGATCGTCAGTCGTTTCAGCACGATGGTGACAATGTTGAGTGGTAAACGCGCCATCATCATCGAAAAGACGACGGGCAGAATCATCATCAGGATCACCGCGGATGAGCCGGTAAAAATCCAGAGTGTCGCAGAAATGGCGAACACACTCACGGTTCTCAATGCGACGGAAATACCGATCCACGGATCGCGATGGGGTTGAAACTTCGGCGCATGGAGTCGCGTGCCTTCACGGTGGAAAATCGCCTGATAGGTGGTTAAGACCACGACCAGATCCGCCGACATTTCCATAGCAACTTTGATCAAGCGTAATTCTATCGGGCTAGGTTGCTCCGTAGACTGCTTGAGGATGAGCAGTTTTTGGCGCAGATTTTTCGCAATTTGGTAGCAGATTTGTCGGTCCGTTTCTACTTTCATCTGGCAGACGGATTCGCGGATATGCCGGACGATTTCATTGAGAAACGGGCTATCCAGCTCGGGGTGATAACGTTTGACCCGGCCAAAGATTTGAATCACAGCCAGCAACGACATGATTTTGTTATTCAGCAGAGAAATAGCCCGATAAATACTGGGACCTTGCGGGCCTTCATACTGAACCGCACTGGTACTTTCATTCAGTTGGGCCAGTATTTCCAAAATTGAGTCAAGCGCCTGATGGCGTTCCTGATGGGTTTTGTGTTCGTCCAGCTCATGATCGAGATAATGCAATGTCCGATTGACGACCACACGGGATAGGTCGTGCAGACTGTCTTTGATATGTGTCGGCCAGAAAAACAGGCTGATGAATGTGGCGCAGACCGAACCGACAATCAGCTCACTCATCCGTGCCTGAGCGACATCAAATACAGTATGGCTGGAGATTGTTGCTGCCGGTTGCGCCATGGTCAACACAACGATGAGTATCGGTGTCATACCAGCCATCGTATAGGCATAGGTGGCATTGGGATTACGTACCATGGCAGAGCTATACGCCATGATTCCCAGCCAGAGCGCCAGTGCCGGTAATGCCAGTTCCGGGAATGGCATCAACCCGTTCATAATCAAAATGCCGATGCAGCCCCCGATCAAGGTGCCGCTGATTTGGCTGATTCCTTTTTCGATGACCAGTCCGCTTTCGGGTCTGATTTGCAGAAACACAGCCGAGACCAGCGCCCAATAAGGGCGATCTAACTGACAATACATTGCCACATATAATGACAGGGCCATTGCGATAATCCCTTTGGTGGCAAAAATAACTGCCGAACGCTGCGGGAAAAAGATGGCCTTGGCGAGGACGGATGCACTCACTCAGCTGATTCCTGTATGGTGATTGAAGCGGTCATGCCGGCACTGAGCTGCTGTTGATCGACTTGATCATCCAGCCGGATATTCACCGGAATACGCTGAGCGAGCCTGACCCAGTTAAATGTTTGTTGGATCTGCGGTAGTAACTGACTGTTGGTATTGGTGTTGCTGTTTGCAATCGCACGACCAATGCTCAGCACTTTACCGGTCAGCGGGGGTTGTCCGTTCATCAGTTGAATCGTCGTGGGCTGTCCGAGCTGGATTTTGGCGATTTTCGTTTCTTCAAAATAACCGGTGATGTAGAACGAGTTCTTTTCAACTAATGCCAGCACAGACGTCCCCTGGCGGACGTAATTCCCGGAGCGTAAGTTCAGATTAATCACCGTACCGTCAAATGGTGCCGTTATTTTAGTTCTTGCGAGATTGAGCTGCGCTTCATCTAACTGGGCCTGAGCCAGTTGATAATTTGCTTTGGCGATATCCATGTTGATTCGGGCGGTTTCCAGATCTTCACTACTGATCGAATCTTGATTCGGCAGATTTTTACGCCGTTCATATTTGTGCTTTGACAACTCCCAAGCCGCAAAACGATTTTTCAGGGTCGCATTGGCCTGAGAAACAGCAATCTCGTAACGTTTCGGATCGATCTGGAACAGCGGTTGTCCCTGATGGACGGCTTGATTATCGTTGACCGCAACCTGTGTGACAAAACCGGAGACATCCGGTGAGATGGTAATGATATGGGCGTTTACTCTCGCATCTCTGGTCCAGGGCGTCAGCATATAATGATGCCAGAGCCAGTAACCGGAGCAGACGGCGATCAGGATCATGATGATAGTCGAAAATTTTTTCATCGCGTTATGCTCCATAGAGTGTGATAGAAAGAGATAAAATACAGACAAAAAGACTGACTAACATCCATGCTGGTTTCCAGATTTTTGCATAGAGACCGGTGTGAAATAGCACGATCCGGATAAGGTACGTGATCCCGAGTGCGAGAGGGATGTAAACCACCAACGGACTAAAGAGCAGCCCTAAAAATGGAATTTCGTGTAACACTGATGCTCCCTTAAATTAAGCTGTCATGGGCTTCATGACAGTCATGCGATAGATGAGATCAAGATACTGCTTTGGCGCTCCCGCAGGCAGGAAGTTGGTTATGATACGACGTTTATATCACGCGGAAAAGAACAGCATGGGTTGCTGCATGGTATCCTGACCAGTGCTAGGGGCTGTTAACCTTTCATGGTTGAATTTTGTTCAATCTGAACGGGTGTTGATCGCGGCGCGGGGTATGCCGCTTAGCTATCCTAAGCAAATGACCCGTAACAAAGAGCAAGACACGTTCAGATGAACCCTCTGGGCAGCATTTGTCGCTCATTTATCCAGCGTTAGGTCATAGTTCATGTAGATCGCTACACTTCACATGACCTGCCTTGACTAAATGCACGACAAATTGCTGCAAAAACCATCACGAAAGGTCAACAGCCCCTACCGAAGATGTTACGCCGAAGCGATTTGGGCGATATCAATTCATGCTAGCGCATTCTTATTAACAAGAAAAGTATTAACAAGAAAAGCATTCAAACGGTTCGGTTTCATCATCTGAGTCGGCCTGATCAAGGGGAGAAATCGCACACCTCGTTTCGTCCAACAGCCCCTAGTGTAAACGTTTCCACAGTGTGGTTTTAATCACAGAAACAGAGAGAGTGGTGCTGTTAGACTCACATTTTATTTAGGGATGATGACTGGCAAGCTGAACGCGTGCTGAAAGAGCGAATGGTTTGGCACTGGTCGTCTTCAACCTGAATGGTTCATGAGTTTTCTGTCTGCATTCATGCATAAAGAGTAAGTGACAATGACAAATCAATTATTTGATCCGAGTGCTCATCCTCATCGCCGTTACAACCCGCTGACCGGGCAATGGGTACTGGTCTCGCCACATCGGGCTAAACGTCCATGGAGTGGGCTCAACGAACCGCCCAGTCACAGTGATGTACCATCCTATGATGAATCTTGTTTCTTGTGTCCGGGTAATCAGCGGGTTTCAGGAGAGGTGAACCCTGACTATGCGGGCACTTATGTCTTTGGCAACGACTTTGCAGCGTTGATGCCGGATTCTCCCGCTGCACCTGAAACCGACAATCCGTTGCTGAAAGTGCAGGGCGTGCAGGGATTAAGCCGCGTGATATGCTTCTCTCCTGATCATAGCAAAACGTTGCCGGAACTTGCGCCACAACAGATTCGTCAAGTCATTGAGACATGGAATGCGCAAATCGAAGAACTGGGGCAGTCCTATGTTTGGGTACAGGCCTTTGAAAATAAAGGTGAACTGATGGGCTGCTCTCAGCCGCATCCGCATGGTCAGATTTGGGCCAACAGCTTTCTGCCGAATGAAATTGAGCGTAAAGATAAACAGCTGAAAGCGTATTTTGAGCAAAATAGCTCTAATCTACTGGTCGATTATGTTCAGACTGAGTTGAATGATGGCTCGCGAACCGTGGTCGAAACGCAACACTGGCTGGCGGTGGTGCCTTTCTGGGCGGTGTGGCCTTATGAGACACTTTTGTTGCCGAAAACGCATGTGCGTCGGATGAACGATCTGACCGATGAACAGCGCGATGATCTGGCACTGGCTATCAAAAAACTCACCTGCCGATACGACAATTTATTCCAATGTTCCTTCCCTTATTCGATGGGGTGGCATTATGCGCCATTCTTTGAGCAAGGGACGGATATTGACCACTGGCAACTGCACGCGTTGTTTTATCCACCGTTACTACGTAGTGCGTCGATACGTAAGTTTATGGTGGGTTATGAAATGCTGGCTGAAACGCAGCGAGATCTGACAGCGGAACAAGCGGCGCAGTATTTGCGTGATGTCAGTGAGATTCATTATAAAGAACAATAAAGAGAAACAAGATGTCGAATCCAATTCAAAATGTAAAAACATCATTCGCCGAAGTTTTCGGATATCAGCCGAGTCATCTGATTCAGGCGCCCGGTCGCGTCAATTTGATTGGTGAACATACCGATTACAATGATGGGTTTGTTTTGCCTTGTGCAATTAATTATCAGACGGTTGTGGCTGCCGCGAAACGTCAGGATACCCGTATTCGGGTGGTGGCTTGTGATTATCAGAATGCGGTCGATGAATTTGATCTCAATGCACCGATTGAATTTCAGCCTGATAATATGTGGGCGAATTATATCCGTGGTGTGGTGAAGTGCTTAATTGAACGCGGCTATTCGCTATGTGGTCTGGATATAACGGTCAGTGGTAATGTTCCCCAAGGCGCAGGATTAAGTTCTTCTGCTGCGCTGGAAGTCGTGATTGGACAAACATTTAAAGTGTTACTGAACCTTGAAATTAGCCAGCAAGAGATTGCGTTGAATGCGCAACAGGCAGAAAATGAATTTGTCGGCTGTAACTGTGGGATTATGGACCAACTGATCTCGTCGGAAGGGCATGAAAATCATGCATTGTTGATTGATTGCCGGGACTTAACGACTCAGGCGGTGTCGCTCCCCTCCGAGATGGTTATCATGATCATCAATTCAAATAAACAGCGCGGCTTGGTTGACAGCGAATATAATACGCGTCGTGAGCAGTGCGAAGCAGCGGCGCGTCAGTTTGGTGTCAAAGCGTTACGGGATGTGACGCTGGAACAGCTAAACGCACGGTTCAGTGAGCTGGATGAGGTTGTTGCCCGAAGAGCCCGGCATGTGATTACTGAAAATGACCGGACTCGTAAAGCGGCCCAAGCCCTTGCTGCCGGTGACATCCACACGGTTGCCGAACTGATGGCACAGTCCCATATGTCAATGCGGGATGATTTTGAAATAACAGTACCAGAAATCGATATACTGGTAGATTTGATAAAAACGGAGATCGGCGAACAGGGTGGTGTCAGGATGACCGGTGGTGGCTTCGGTGGATGTGTGGTTGCATTAGTGCCGCCTGCATGCGTGGCAAGAGTCCGGACTGCCGTTGAGACGCAGTATCAAGCTGCGACTGGTTTGCAAGCATCTATCTATGTCTGCCGATCGACACAAGGGGCAGGCCTGATTTCCGAATCATGAGGACATAATTATGCAAAAATCATTTGCCGAACAAACATCGGCAGAGCATCAAACGCAATGGAAAGACTCGGTTGTTTTGCAGAACTCGCGCGGGATGCGTCTCGAACTTACCCCGATGGGAGCCACTTGGCTCAGTTGCCAGTTACCACTCGGTCAGGGGGAAATGCGAGAAGTGTTGCTGGGGGTTGATTCTGAACAGACGTTGCTGACTCAGACAAGCTATTTGGGGATGACTATCGGGCCTTATGCCAACCGAATTGCCAATGCTAGTTTTACACTGGATGGCAAACAATATGAGCTTGATGCGAATGAAAACGGTAATTGTCTGCATAGTGGCAAACATGCGTTTCACAATCGTCGCTGGGATGTCGCGGAACTGACAGACAATCAAGTCCGGTTTGCTACCACATCTCCGGATGGTGAGATGGGATTCCCCGGTGATTTAGTCGTTTCGGTAACGTATACCGTGACTGAAGCTGATCAGGTGTTGATTGAATATCATGCGACAACGGATAGACCGACGCCCGTTAGTCTGACCAATCACGCTTATTTTAACCTGCACGGTGCCGATCTGGGAGACTCTTGTCTCGACCATTCTCTCTGGTTAGATGCGGATGCGTTTTTGCCGATTAGTGATACAGGAATTCCGCTCGGGTCGCTGCAAGATGTGACTGGCACCGGTTTTGATTTTCGGCGTACCAAACAAGTGCAAGCTGATTTAATGCAAGATCAGCAGCAAATGACCGCGCAAGGCTACGATCATGCCTACTTATTCCGCGCTGAACGTGATTTAGCGAGCCGCGTGGCATCATTAACCAGTGCTGATGAGCGGATTCAGATGCATGTCACCACCACGATGCCGGCTATCCAGCTTTATACCGGTAACTGGCTGACAGGCACGCCGGGACGTGGTGATCATGTCTACTCCCAATATGCGGGGATTGCTTTAGAAACGCAGTTTTTACCGGACTCCCCCAACCATCCTGAATGGCAACAACCCAGCTGTATTTTAAAACCGGGTGAAACCTATCAGCACACAACTTGTTATCAGTTTGAGTTTTAACAACTGCCCCGATATGCAGTTGTTGAAGCATATTGATGTACGTCTATGATAATATGCCGGAGCATTGTTATTCGGCATATTATCAGTGATCACGCAGATTAAATCGTACTATTCCTTTCGCTGACAATGTCACTCATATACTCAACAAACTCAATTTCAAATCCTGCCGGGTCAATAAAGTAAATATTTTTCCGATGTGGGTGTGCTGCGCCATCTTTTGCAATGTCGAACCCGGCATCAGTCAGGCGAGTAATGACAGCGTCAAGGTTATTGGTGACATAAGCAAAATGTGCTAACCCAACTTGATGACCAGTCAAGTCCCGGTTTTCTCCTTCACCGTTGTCACTGATCGCTAGGTATTGATAATCGTCGCCAAAGTGGAGCCATGTCCGAGCTTTACCGTACCAATCCGATACACCTTGATCTCTGATATGCCAGTGTGGAAAAACTGCCTGATAAAATTTCAGCATGGCAGGAATGTCATCTTTCCGGACAACCAGATTAACGTGCTCTAAATGAATCATCATGAACTCCTTATCTTATTTTGAGAATTTATCGCCAACGATATGATTGGGTTTGGCATCAAGATGTCTCGTTACTCATTATTGTTAACTCATGAGCGAATATAAAACCTCAAGTTAACTTGAGGTAAAGCATTTTTTTAATTTTTTTGTTTGAGTTACACAACGCCAGATGTTGCGTTGGTTTTGGGAAACCGCACATCAAGTGATTGAGTCAAATGTATTGTTCTGCGATGATGGTTTAGTTTCGATACGTCGTACTTCAATGGGGGCGTCCGTACCGGAAAACATACAACAATCGAGGAGATATTTAAGATGGAGTTCCCTATCCATGGAGCCTGCCCGTGTGGTCAGGTCACCTACGAATTACTTGCTGCACCGCAAAGAGTCATTGCTTGCCATTGTCAGGAGTGTCAAAAGCTGTCCAGTGCACCTTTTAGTGTCACAGCGCTGATCTCTGCTGAAAATATTCGTTTCTCCGGAGAAATGAAAGAGTGGCGTCGAGTTGCCGAGAGTGGCAATACCAATGTTGCTAAATTCTGCCCGGATTGTGGTGTGCGTATTTATCATGTAAATCCGGCGAAACCGGACGCCATCAAATTAAAATTGAAGCCAGCCGGATTGGCTGACGATACGCTTTTTGCACCATCACTTCATACATGGACGAGTGAAAAATTGAGTTGGGATATTATTCCGGAAGGAATGCCGACGGTCGAAAAACAGGCTTGAGCGCGTTGCATTTTGCTCGAAAACCGTCCTGATTTTTGCTGAACACCACAAATCGACGACAGCCATGGAACTTGGCTGCCGTTATTGAAAGGCGAACGCTGAATCAGTGAAGTACACTGTTCGGTCTCGTATCCTGACTCATCAACTGTTTCGCCTATTTGGTGTTTATCCGCGGGACATTCGTAGGACGACCTTTCCGGAGACTTTCAGCGTATCTTCAGCGACAACCAATGGTGAACCTTTAAAATCAATGGCCAATTGCTTTTCGGGTAATCGCTGAATATCGTTGACTGAATACAGGCCATCGAAATCGATGAGATAACTCCCGGAAACAGCTTGTTGTGCTTCCTGATCGACAATATAGGTATGACCTTCTTCGCGAACCGCAATCACATTGGTGATGGATAGTTCATCCAACAAGAACTGCTCCAGTGTTATTGTCCCATCCTGAACCAACTTGCCATTTTTCAGCCAAAAGAGATCAATCTCGATCAGTTTTTTGACCTCATTATTGTCTCCCTGATAGGCATGCGTTGCCGCATTTGGATAGGGCGTCCCTTCTCCCAATAACAGCCACTTTAAAGAAACACCTTTATGCAAATGAGACCGGATAGCCAGATCAAATGGGCAACTATTGCGCTGGTGCCAAGTTGTAATCGTTGAATAAGATATCTCTGCATTTTCTGCCAGAGCCCGTACGCTCTTGATGTCTAGGACTTCTCTGATTCTATCAGTCACTTGTTTACCTAACTGATAGTCAATTGTTGGTAATAAAACTTGTTTTTTATTCATATGCGATCAATAATGAACTCAATTGAGCATGTAAACAGAAGGGCAAGCCTGTTATCCATGCTGAACAAACAGTGCGAATCAGAATACCATCGATTGTAGGAGGGACGTAGTATCGGGTTAGATTTATTTCATATGCAAACATGTTCTGCGATCAGCGACAAACTTCTTGACTAAAAAAGTTTCTTCACTGAAAAAGTTTTTCATCTGAAATCATGTGACTTGCTTGATTGTTAGTCCTTGTTATTCAGTCAGATAATGAGATGATATCTTGATATTTTCTCACGTGTGGTCGCTTCTCGGTAGAAGCGTTCGTGCGGTGTTGTCTGATGTTTTTCAAGGAGGTCATCATGAAGGGGTATTATATCAGCTCGGATAAGAAGGAACTGAATTTCGATATTATTTATGATTTTTTATCAACAAGTTATTGGGCTGAAAATATTCCGGAGTCTGTACTTCGCAAAGCGATTGAAAATGCCTTTTGCTTTGGGGTGTATTTAGATTCAGGAGAGCAGGTTGGTTTTGCCAGAGTGATCACGGATCAAGCCACTTTTGCTTATCTGGCGGACGTGTTTATTTTGGAAGCGCATCGCGGAAAAGGGTTGAGTAAATGGTTGATGGCAACGATTCTTGAGGCCCCCGACTTGCAGGGGCTACGGCGTATATTACTCACAACGAAAGATGCGCACGGCCTTTATGCTCAACATGGTTTTGTACAAGTTGAACATCCCGAAAGGTTGATGCACATCTGGTACCCCGATATATACTCTAGGGGCTGTTGACCTTTCGTGATGTTTTTTGCAGCAATTTGTCGTGCATTTAGTCAAGGCAGGTCATGTGAAGTGTAGCGATCTACATGAACCATGACCTAACGCTGGATAAATGAGCGACAAATGCTGCCCAGAGGGTTCATCTGAACGTGTCTTGCTCTTTGTTGCGGGTCATTTGCTTAGGATAGCTAAGCGGCATGCCCCGCGCCGCGATCAATACCCGTTCAGATTGAACAAAATTCAACCACGAAAGGTCAACAGCCCCCAGAAACTAAACCGTTTCACCTGTCTTATCGAGGGTCTCGGCCTGAGATTGTCTACGGGACATGAATAAGACAATTTTTCCGGCGACTTTGATATCGGATTCGTTGACTGTCAAAGCAGAACCATCAAAGTTCAGAGCCAGTTGTTTACCCGGCAAACGTTGCAGCGCATTAATCGATAATAGGCCATCAACATTGAGCAGATAAGTGCCGCTGACTGCTCGGGTAGCTTCCTGATCAACCAGATAAGTCATATCCCCATCGCGGACTGCAATGACATTGGAAATCTCCAATTCATCTAAAAAGAACTGATCCAATGTCATCGTTCCGCGATGATTGAGTTGTCCATTTTTCAACGCAAACAAATCAATATGTACCAGACGTTTTGGTTCATCATTGACATGATATTCATGAGCGGCAGCATTCGGATAAGGATCACCTTCATCGAGCAGTAGCCACTTTAAAGAAATCCCCTTATGTAAATGTAGTCTTATTGCCAGCTCATAAGGGCAGACATTTCGTTTATGCCATGTCGCGAAAGTCGATGTCGGGACGTTGAGTTGCTCGGACAGAGCGCGCGTACTTTTGACGTTTAATATGTTGCATAGTTTTTCTGTGACCTGCTTCCCAGCAAGATAGTCAAAAGGCGGCAATGAAACTTGTTTTTTACTCATATGCGATCAATAATATCCTCAAATGAGCATGTTATGTAGAAAGGCAAGCCTGCATTACATGCTGAATAAACAATGACTTAACAGGATAACATGATGGCTTTTCTGCAAATAGCCTTAAATACACTTTTTATGAAGTCACTCCATAATCTACGCATTTGAATCAATAAAATGTTCAATTGCTGTTGCCTATGATGGAGAAATCCACAACCCGTTTTACGCGAAACCTATGCTGTACCGGATGATGACGAAATTCTTTTGTCGATTCCGGTCATTGCTTTGCCCTCATTTGAGGGCTTTTTTTCAGCTAGGTTTCAGCACTGAATGGCTGAATGATATTTTGTACTGGGAATGATGATGAGCAATGAATTCGATTTGGATACTGAAACGTCCGCATGCGTCACTGAAAAATCTCGAAAGTGTCCAATTTACTGGAAACACTCACCGATATATTGGCCGGCACTCTCTTCACAACAAGCTGCACGGGATATTCCACTGAAATATATCTCTGATAGGGTTGATATCACGATTTTATCTCCGAATGAATGGTGGGAATTTTTGTCACTACTGTATCACCGGAAGTATCAACGGTCGCCTGAACATCCCACGATACCACCTTATGATCCGTTGCAGTTATGTGCGGAATTGGACATCACGGCTTACGTAAAAACTTATAATCACAACACTTATTTGGTGTTACCGGGATATCGAAAACATCTCACGACTTTACTCTCTGGTGACTACTTTCGTCATCGGCATCCACAGATTTTGACATTAGGACTGGGTGCCCTAAGCATTGAAATTGACATCTCTTTGGCAACACATGTCATTTCATCGGTAGAAATATTAATTGGGGAATCGCTGCATATGTTGCAATACCTAATTAACGATGAGCAACTGTTAAGTCAGTTAGGACTTGGGCATGAATCACTCTTGGCCCAGTCGATCACCGCCGCCGGGGCGTCACTTTCTCTGGAAGAATCCTTTCCGGTCTCACTCTACGTTGGTTTAGGTTTGGTGCTGGTCAGTATCGCCTCACCAGTGTGGGAAACCGAACGTAAAACGATATTTTCACAGGCGATGGTTGATAAAATGTCAGAGCTTGTGATCAGTGAGGCCGAACTCCCGGAGTAGAGCATCCGTATTATTGGTCAATCTGCTTCTGCTCGAAAAATCAATCAGATATTGCGTTATTGTAACGATGCACCATACTTAGTTTATACTAATGTAATCCATGCTAAATTCTGGGCTAAGAAGTTATGAATGGTAATTCATAGGATTTATTCTGATGGAAGCTCTAAAGTGATACTGACCAGAAAATTTCCGAAGCTATTTTTGTTTTATAGCCTACTGGTAGGTACATTTTTATTTTTGTTATCAATGCTTTATCGGGTCGAGTTATATAAAGTCGATACGACCATGATTAACAATGCAAGTAACCAAATATTCAGTGCTAGAAAAGCGCTTGAAAATGCATTGAGATGGCGTGTGAGTGATATGAACTTTTTTAAAAGGACACTCTCTGCTGCGGAGTTCGATCAATCCGGGCATCTGAAAACTGAAAAAATCACATCACTATGGCGTACTTTTATTCAATCTCGTCGAGTCTATACAGAAGTAAAATGGGTTGATTTTTCTGGACAAGAACAAATTAAAATCAGTTACAAGGCAAGAGGAGTCTCAGTTACTCAGGAAAAGGAGCTGACCAATATTAGAAAAGTGTCTTACTTTAACGATATTATGGGATTCCCCAGAAAGAAAATATTTATCTCACCACTCAGTATCGATATGAAAGAAAGTATCAACGCAATTAATGATGTACCCGTGTTGGTACTCGGTGAGAAGATAGAAAATATGTCGAAAAATAAAAGCCTGAAAGGGGTGCTGATCATCAGTTATAAAGTCGATAATTTATTGAGTCGTATTTATAACATTAATGAAAACCTCTGGATTTCAAACAATATGGGACAATGGTTTAAAATTGCTTCAGATAATTCACTCGAAAAAAAATATAAGTTGAAATATCAAATTAAAATGCCAATTGACCATCTTCAAGTTTGGAAAAAGATTAGTGCAGAAACCTCAGGAACATTTATTGATGATCATGAAATCGGGGCCTTTGACACATTATTAAATGTGGAAAAAAGTGGTAAGCTCAGTGGTACGAGATTTTATGTCAGCGATGCAGAACGCAAGTCCCCCCACTATCCGTTGAAAATTATCTATTATGTTGAGAAAAAACATTTAGAGGTTTTAAAGAAATCCATCCATGATCATCATATTGTGATGATTGGCGGTTTTGTTATTTTCTTTATTTTATTTGGTTATTATATTTTCTCTATGTATTTTAAATCACAGAAAACGATTAATAAGCTATTGGTAGCAAATACAATCATCGATAATTATGTGATTCATGCTACCGTTGATTTAGACGATCATCTTGAATCTGTGTCTGAGGCTTTTTGTCAGGCCTCTGGGTGTACAGCCGAAGAGCTACAAGGCCAATCATATTATCGACTTTGTCACCCGGATGTCTCTAAACATCTCCCGGCCGATATAAAAGATAACATTCTGGCTGACCAATCCTGGAGTGGAGAGATCAAAAAGCTAAGTAAAACCGGTGAAGTATATTGGGTGCTGGCTTATATTGAACCGACTTACGATGCCAATAAACGTCTGATTGGGTATACCACTGTAGAGCAGAATATTACTGACCGTAAGCATCTTGAAGTGCTGTCTGTCACTGATCGGTTGACTGGAATGCATAACCGCCTGAAATTAGATGAAACTCTGGAAAGAGAAATATCTCGGGCAAACCGTCATAAGCATCCTTTATCGATGATTATGTTTGATATTGATGATTTTAAAGTCGTGAACGACACCTTCGGTCATCAAATCGGTGATGAAGTGTTATGCAAAATTGCCGAACTATTGAAACATCATGTAAGAAAGACCGATATTCCCGGCCGATGGGGAGGGGAAGAGTTTCTGGTGGTATGTCCTGAAACGGATCACCATGGCGTTCGTATTCTGGCAGAAAATATCCGTCAGTTATTTATGAATCATGATTTTGATGTGGTGGGACGTTGCACGTGTAGCTTCGGAGTTGTGACACAGCAGGACAATGAAAATGCCGAACAGATGATAGAGCGTGCTGATATGGCTTTGTATACCGCCAAAGGCAGAGGTAAAAATCGAGTTGAGTCAGGCGAGCGCCGGCTTATTCAAATGCGCCAACATAAATCATGACCAAAGCACACAGCCATTTATTACATGACAGGCTTATTTTACTGATGCAGCATTGTAATATATCAATTTTATTGTCATTTAAAAGTTACATATTTGTGATAGATAGCGTCAGAATGAACATGAAGGGGATAAAAAACACATTGTGATCGGTTGACCATTGTGGCTTTAAAATATAAAAATATCTCCATTTGAAAACGAAACCTCTAGGGGCTGTTCATCTGAACGTGTCTTGCTCTTTGTTACGGGTCATTTGCTTAGGATAGCTAAGCGGCATGCCCCGCGCCGCGATCAATACCCGTTCAGATTGAACAAAATTCAACCATGAAAGATCAACAGCCCCTAGAGTTTTGCTCCTTGGCTTATCTTGATATACGTGATTCACATCAATAATTCATTATGAAACTGGCGACACGATCAGTTCACAAAACCGTTGGCAGGTATAAATATGAAGAAAAATTATTCGGAATATTCCGAGCAGGCGGTCAGGAATTTTATGGCTGACCTGTTTGAAACGTTCGATGCGCAACTGAAGGATAGTCAAGATCCTCGTGTTGAGCTGGAATTCTTCGGCGGAACAATCGAAATCCGCTTGCTCTCTTTTGAAGGTGTCTATAAACCTCAGCTCGTTGCTCTGGCTGAACCGGAATCTTCCTGATCTTTTCAAGTGAGCAAAGAGACTTCAGGTGGTATGTCCTGAAGTCTTCCCTCTGAAACCTTGTAAACGTTATGTCTCTGTTGATGGATGTGGTGTAGATCCGATAATTTGTAATGCAGTATGTAGCGCTGCCTGAAATTCAGCGAAATAATAATCTTCACCAATCTGTTGTATGATACCGACTTTGCGTAATTTATACGTGACCCGAGCGTTGGCGCCGGAGATTATCACTTGGATATTTCGACGTCTAAAATCCTGAACCATTTCTTCCAGTGTCTGTAGGCCAGTCATGTCCATAAATGGCACCCATTTCAGACGTAATATCAGAATTTGCGGCTTGTCCGAAATACTGTGCATGACACGTTCAAAGGCATCTGCGGCGGCAAAGAAAAATGGTCCTTCCAACGCATAAACTGCCAGTTCAGGTGGCAATTGTGTGATGCCTTGATGTGCCAGTTCATCAGCCAGTTCAACATTGGTACTGGCTTTGACTTCAACACTTGTCGCCATACGTTTAACAAAGTGCAAAACAGCAAGAATGACCCCGATATTGACCGCCACAACCAGATCGGCAAAGACAGTCAGGAAGAAAGTAATCAGCAGAATCAGGACATCAGCTCTCGGAGCCCGTCTCAGGAGTTTGAGAAAATGTCGAGCTTCACTCATATTCCACGCGACCACGAACAAAATTGCACTTAAGGTAGCAAGTGGAATATTGACCGCCAGTGGCGCGAGCAGGAGTAGGATGATAATGAGGGTGGCGGTGTGGACAAGGCCAGCCAGCGGACTATTGCCACCGTTACGGATGTTGGTCGCCGTTCGGGCGATCGCTCCTGTTGCAGCAATGCCACCGAACAGGGGAGAAACCATATTTGCGATCCCCTGACCGATTAACTCCTGATTTGAATTGTGTCTTGTCCCGGTCATCCCGTCTGCAACCACAGCAGACAAAAGAGATTCGATTGCTCCTAGCATCGCAATTGCAAATGCAGGGCCGATCAACGGAATCAAATCAGCAAGACTCGCTTGTGGCAGCGTCACCGATGGTAACCCTTGAGGAATGCCACCAAACGCAGTTCCGATGGTACGGATACCGTCGAGATGCAGCGTGTTCTGTAACAGTGTTACGATCACCAGCGCCAGCAACGGACCGGGGACTTTGGTCAGTTTCGGGATCTTCGGTCCATAGATAACAATCACCAAAGATAGCAAAGCCAAGCCGGTCGTTTGCCAGTCTAACTGAGGGAAAGCGTGATAGATGGATAGCAGTTTCTGATGAAAATGTTCACCATGAATTTGCGGTAAACCGAAGAATTCCTGCCATTGTCCGACCCAGATAATGACCCCGATACCGCTGGTAAAACCAATAATGACCGGATCAGGAATAAACCGAATAATGCTGCCAAGTTTGGTAATACCCAACAGCAGCAGGAAAACACCTGCCATCATGGTTGCAATTTGTAAGCCAGTGATACCGTAATCATGAACAACACCGGACAATAACACGATAAAAGCACCCGTCGGCCCTGCGATTTGAATGCGCGACCCACCGAACAACGAAACGAGGATGCCGGCAATGATAGCCGTGTACAGACCTTGTTCCGGTTTCACACCTGATGCAATTGCAAACGCCATTGCCAAGGGTAAAGCAACCACGCCGACAATGACGCCAGCGCTAATATTTCGTAACCATTGAGAAGGATGAAAGAGCCCGGCTTTATAGGACTCATAACAGGCAATCATGACCATAACCATTAAAAGAGAAAGGAGACTAGATCTTACAAGGATGTTTTACACTGTAAAGAGCAACTAGTAATAATTTCATGATTTCGGTATAAAACCAGAGAGGACAGCAAAATAGTCAACATGAACGTAACATCATCAATAAGAATCGCTGCCGTTTATTGTTCAGTCTGAGGAATGAAGTGATGAAAATATCAGTATTTAGCTCGAAAGCTTATGATCAGGCGTATTTTACCCAAGCCAATCAAGCATATGGATTCGAGCTTGAGTTTTATGAAGTCCGGTTAGATCAAAAGACCGCCAGACTCGCGCATAACAGCCCGGTTGTCTGTGCATTTGTGAATGATGATCTGTCTGAGCCGGTGCTACAGACCTTAGCTGCAAATGGCACCCGATTATTGGCAATGCGCTGTGCGGGTTATAACAATGTCGATCTGGAAGCCGCCAAAAAGCACAACATCACGGTGGTTCGGGTTCCGGCATATTCACCTGAAGCCGTGGCTGAACATACCGTCGGTTTAATGATGACCCTGAACCGACGGATTCATAAAGCCTATCAGCGCACCCGAGATGCCAATTTTTCACTCGATGGGTTAGTCGGGTTCAACATGTATGGTAAAACAGCCGGCATTATCGGAACCGGAAAAATCGGTGTCGCGACTTTGCGAATTCTGAAAGGATTCGGCATGCGGTTATTGGTGCATGATCCCTATCAAAACCCTGCCGCACTTGAGCTCGGGGCAGAATACGTCGATTTAGACACACTATTACAAGCGTCGGATGTGATTAGTTTGCACTGTCCGCTATTCAAAGAAAATCACCATATGCTCGATGCTCAGGCCTTTGCCAAAATGAAAAAGGGCGTGATGATCATCAATACCAGTCGCGGCGCATTACTCAATGCACTTGATGCGATTGAAGCACTCAAACAAGGGGTTATTGGCTCTCTGGGGCTGGATGTTTACGAAGAAGAACAAGAACTGTTCTTTGAGGATAAATCCAATGTTGTGATTACCGATGATGTGTTCCGCCGTTTATCGGCTTGCCATAATGTCCTGTTTACCGGCCATCAGGCATTTCTGACTAAAGAAGCCTTATTATCGATCGCCGGTACGACATTCGACAATGTGAACAGCTTCCAGCAGAATATTCGCAGCGGTAATGAGGTTGAATTCGTTGTTGCAAAATAAAAATCATTTTGCATTTTGAAAATTGCATATGAGTTTTAGTGTATTGAGAAGAGGTTTATATTTATACAAGCTATTTAAAATCAAATGGTTAAATTGACATTAAAAGTTGGCACGTATACTGCAATAATGACAGTGACCCTTATTAAGCCGAGGGTCACCTAGCCAACTGACGTTGTTAGTGAACCTATTTTGTTCATATTGATAGCCAATCACAATTTTGTGGTTGGCTTTTTTTGTTGATAAAAATCGATAGTGAGGTGGTTCTTTTCATTTTTTAGGCGTGAGTCATGCTACAAAGAGAACATCTGGTTATCGAACAAGGTTATTCGGTTGCAGCTGCAAAGTGGTTTTGTGATCATCTTACTTTATCCGTCGGGGGATTCGATGCTATGATCACTTGTCCACATGGGATTTGGTCAATTGGCTGAACCTGACTGAAATCGATTGGAAATGGGGATTTTGATATGTATAAACGTACAGATGCGCCAAATCATCGTTTTCAGGCCTTGTCTGATGGGGGTTGCAGTGAGTGCTGTGGAAATACCTTGGCCGAAACAGGCCGTTAAGACAAAATGGCTTGTCTCATGTTTAATTTGTTTGAGTGGAAATACCTTGGCCGAAACAGGCCGTTAAGACCTTAGTTTTTCCCCAACCTGATGAGTAATAACTGTGGAAATACCTTGGCCGAAACAGGCCGTTAAGACTTTTGAGTACATCCTCAAGACGGTTGTACTCAGTGGAAATACCTTGGCCGAAACAGGCCGTTAAGACTTTACCTGGATATACCCGGCTTCAAAATCCACGTGGAAATACCTTGGCCGAAACAGGCCGTTAAGACGATGTATCTGTTGCAGAAACAAGGATGTAACAAGTGGAAATACCTTGGCCGAAACAGGCCGTTAAGACGTATTGGGTATAGATTGAGGTAAGAACTGGTTGGTGGAAATACCTTGGCCGAAACAGGCCGTTAAGACGTATTGGGTATAGATTGAGGTAAGAACTGGTTGGTGGAAATACCTTGGCCGAAACAGGCCGAAAGGCTGCCATATTGCATGGCAGCCTTTCGTATTTCTGAAAGAATAAAAGCGGGCTTACCCGCGGTTAGCAGATAATAATGGCGTTCGGCCAGTCGGCGATCCGGCCTTCTCCGATGACGTGAGATTGTTCCCGACAGTTGGCGCACAGACGATAAAAGCGCAGTTTGTCCGATTCTTCCAGCAGTGGACGGAGCTGTCCGATGAGCTGATGGAGTTGATAGGGTGTTTTGACGGCGATTTCAAATACCGATTCCTGAACCCGATCACCGTAGCCCAGCAAAATTTTGCCAACATTGCGGCGGATCCGGTCATCACTGATATCAAAACAGACCGCGTAAATAATTATCGGCTGTGCCATGCCTGAAATGTCTCCCCGGTACGAATGGTTGTGATCAGACTGTGAATCTGTTTGTGTAACTGTTCAAACAGCGAATCAGCCTGTGATGATATGGTTTTTGTCTGATAAGTCAGTTCATGTAACAGTGCTGACAGATAGCGCTGGCGTCCTGCCGTTTTTAATTTCACGCCTTCTGGCTGAATCTCGAAATCGTTTTCCGTCAGGATTTTTTTGTTCACCAGCGTCAGTGCCGTGCGCTCTACCAGATAGCGAAATGGCTCCATCATATCCGAAGCCAGTGCCGCGTGACGCCCGCCGGGCTGGTGATAAATTCCGGACCAGGAGAGCAGGTGGCTGGCTCTGAGCAGACTGTCGGTATAGCCATAAATCAGTGTGTATCCTAGCGATAATAAAGCATTGAACGGATCTTGCGGCGGAAGACGGTTTCGCCCGGAAAAACCAGCCCAGTCAGGTAAAATCTCTTGTAGAGCCCCAAAATAAAGCCGGGTTGCCGAGCCTTCATAACCGCGTAATTGCATCAAATTTGCCGCTGTTTCTGCCTGTTGCTGATAGCGTTTTAATTCATGCTGTTCCGGACGATGACGGCGGCGGAGGACTTCACGGCAACTGCGTATTCGGGCAATGACCAGCGCACGGCTGATCCAAAGCCGCCGTTCATCATCCAGTTGTTGCTGTTGTTGTGGAAGCTGTTGATTGGCGGATGTCAGTTCGGGAGATGCTGTGACACCAATATAACGGCCCATTCCGGTCGCGTGGTGGATGGCAATGCTGTTTTCACATGCCTGATGAATTGCCTGGCTGGTTAACTGATGATGGCCGAACAGAATGATGTGGCTGACCGCAGTCCACGGTGTGTCGGTCAGAATTCTGTCGCCTCGCTGAACAATAATATGGTTGCGATAGGTGCGGATAATACACGGATCTCCCGAAATATAGATCCCTGTTCCCCGGCTGTCTCTGTGGCCTGTGGTGGTCAGCTCCGGTGTCAACAGAGAATTTGAACTGTCGCTCGGCATTTGGTTGTCCGGTATCACCTCCGGTTCAGTATCGTCTGTTACAGTATCATGCTCATCGGCATCATCAGAATAGAGAGCATTGTCGTCTTCAATCAGGTCGCAGTTATTGTCAATCTCTTGTTCATCAACTGATGTGTTATGACAGCTTTCGACGGGAATTAGTGTTGAGTCTTCCAAAGCGTGTCCGGTCTCTGTGACTGGTTGTGATAATACTGCCTGATTTGATTTCTGCCGTTCGTAATAGGTTGCCAGCCATGAATGCGGCGGTACGGACAGATCTTTTGCGGTCGCTTTTCTGGGGTTGTCCCAGACCATGTCATTCACAAACAGATAGCCAAGAAACTGGATACTCCGGTCGATCTCTGTAATGCGGGTTTTATGCGGATTCAGTGATAATCCGTGTTCTTTTAAAGAGCGTTCTGCCTGTTGACGGGCCTCTTTTGCTCTGGCCTCACTTTTACACATAATGATGAAATCATCGGCAAACCGAACCAGTTTGAAACCTTGTAATTTCAGGTCATTATCAAAGTCATCCAACATCAGATTTGCCAGCAGCGGGCTGAGTGGGCTGCCCTGAGGAATGCCATTCTTTCTGATGATTTTTTCTCCCTGATAGATGACCGGCGCGGACATCCATGCCAGCAGATAGTCGGTTAAACAGTCATCATTGAGTAAACACCGAAGTCGCAGTGCCAGTTTTTCACGGTCTAATGTGTCAAAAAAATCTTCGATATCAGATTCGAACACCCAGCGGTAACCTGCCTGTACCAGACTGACGATATGATCCCTTGCCTGTTGGCGGGAATGAGCTGGTCGGTAACCATAGCTGCCATCGTAGAAAAAGCGTTCGGTACTGTGTTGAATGACCTGTAGGACAATACGTTGCAGCACACGATCGGCCAGAGGCGGGGAAGCCAGTGCACGCGGGGCTTTACCCTCCTGTTGTAATATGCTGCCCTGTAAATCGGGGACGACGTAAGTACGCTGGAGCAATGCCGTAACCATTTTGCGTAGCTGTGGTTTATCCGGAAGCGGTTCATGTACGGTGCCGGTACTTTTACTCAGAGCATTGTCGATATAGTGCTCCCGGTGGAGCATATGACTCCAGCGAAGTGCCGGTTGTAGCGGGTGGCGTAAGATTGGCGTTCCGTCAGGCGTCAGCAGACTGAAACGGCCCAGACCGAACACCCGGCTCTGGCCCATGCCCAGCCAGTGGAGGAGAATAATGTACCGCCACCAGGTGATATCAAGTGTTCCTTCAAACTGCAGTTCGCCGTAGGCTCCGCCAATCGGTTTAAGTTGACCGTTCTCATTCTGGTATGTGTTATCCATCCAGAAACTGTGGCAGTTGACCAGACGGAGATCCGGTATGTCGCCCAGAGTCGGGCGTTCACCATGGTGATGTTTGTTGGTCAGATCAGCCAGTGATGAAAAAACCCGTTCCAGTAGCAGGGAGGTCGAAAAATCATGATTGTCCCGGCAAAATCTGTGATCACCTGAGAGTTTTTGGTGTTTTTTCTGAGGCTTCCTTAAACGTACAAAGCTATCCCAGCGCCAGACAAAGCGTTCGATGGGTTGTAGTGACTCTGCGA
Source organism: Vibrio gazogenes (assembly GCF_023920225.1). Taxonomy (NCBI): domain Bacteria; kingdom Pseudomonadati; phylum Pseudomonadota; class Gammaproteobacteria; order Vibrionales; family Vibrionaceae; genus Vibrio; species Vibrio gazogenes. The sequence continues at coordinate 871,560 of NZ_CP092588.1, read as the reverse complement.
TAGTGTTTAAACGAGCTTCATCAAAACTGCTCAGTTGCTCCGGGAGAGTTACAGGCATGAGTGAAAAGCAATCATTGATGGCGATGAGTTGCATATTCCGTCCGAACGGTCCATCAGATATATGAGTAAAGCTGTCGGGTAGTCGTTGTAGCTGGCTGAACAGATGCTCAAGCAGTGAGTCCGGAGGTGAAAGCAGAATAATTCTCAGATGATAATCATCCCCTTTACTGAATATGGTTTTACCGCTTTCTGCCAGCCCGATACAAAAATATTTTGAGTAGTCATCTCCCAAATCGAGGAGATATCTCAACCAGGCAGAAATGACTGGATAGTGAAATGGCGGGCATTCGAATGAGGATAAGCAGCGTAGACGAATATCAATTCCTTTGAGCGGCAGTAAATGTTTAAAATCAATTTCTCTGATCATTCCTGAAAATATCCTGATGAAAGGTTGACAGTTCTTCCTATAGGTGATTAGTTTTTACCTTCTGGTATGAAATAAATATATTATCATATAGGTGCATCGATGGCGGTTTATCTTGTGAATTCTCCGGTGTTAACAGCATTCGGAAGCTATCAGTATTCCGGGCCACTAACTGTTGACGAAGTGAGACAAACACTATCGGGTGGTTTTATTTCTGCCATTGGACACCGTAGTACTGCCGAATTTCTTTCTGGGCTGATCGGGATCAGTATTGCGTATCAGCGTATTGAAATCGACATGGCAGTCGGTGATGAAGCGATCGTCTTTGAGTTACTCCGGCGATTGCCGAGTTCAACTGAATCATTCGTTGAATTTACGGAAGGAACATTTCAGTTTGGGCGTTTAGTCAGGGAGGGCTAATCGATTGAATAAGATGAAATTTTTCCGGTCGCAGAATATCCGGCTGGTCGGTTATGTCCTGAGCGCCATGATTGCGGCGATCAGCACCGGCTGGCTATCGACTGAACTGAAAGTCTGGTTGTTGGGACCGCAGACAGGCAACTCTTTTCAGTGGATGACTTTTATCATTGGTGGTTTGCTATTTTTCCTGCTGGCGGCACTGAGTATGATGACTCTTTGGCAAACACGGATTGCGCTGGGAAGACAGCCCAACGCACGTCATGCATTCAATCAGTTGCCCTCGTATCGCTCTCGGATATTGTTGCTGGTAACGTTGCTATTATTTGCCGTGGTACTGGATATCGGTAAGGATATCATCAATGCACAGTTTAAGAACTGGTCTGATTTTCACACAGTGACATTCGCCTGGTGGGTCGGCATTGTGATGTTGTTGGTACTTTGCCTGTTTGTCTATTCTCTGTTTGGCGGGCGAGAGCGATATGCATCCTGGGATTATCTGAAAATCTCCCCGGATTTCTATCTGGCTCTGTTGTTTGCTGTCAGCGGGATTGTGATTCATATCTGTCTGCACCCGATCTCTGTGGGTCATTATTTTTGGTTTGCTCTGATTGGCGGATACCTGTTTTTACAGCAGGTTCGTCAACATTCGGTGCCGACTAACGAAGCGCCGGAAAGTGATGCTTCGTCGCATCATCATCTGATTTTATTTGTCTCTACGTGCTCTGAACACCGGATTGAAAAATGTTTTCGAAATGATGCATTCGAGGCCGCGAAGAGTATGCTTGGTGATAAATTGCTCGAAAAGTATAAAAAAGGTGACAATGCGGTTAAGTTTATGCTCGGAGCAACGGCAATTCTCCGGTGGTTTAGTGCCAATCTTCAGCGGATTCAAGAAAGCAAGCAACAAGGTGGTTTTGATCATCAGCGTGCTTGTGAATTGTTACTCAATCCGCTGAAAGAGGAAACACGCTATAAGCCTTTGTTTTCAGGGGATAGGAAAGAACTGGAGCATATGCAAGAGGAGAAGTCTCTGCAAATTAATGACTACGATTTGGTACAGGTGATCAGTCAATATGTTGCGCTTTTTTTAGAGCAAGACCTCTCTTTAGAACAAGCGCTTCCTCAGTCGTTGAAGTTCAGTGAATTAATCGGTATTTATGATGTTGCTCAGGATTACTTCGGCTGTGACAGGCCAAGAACAGAGTGGCGGATGCTTTTTGTCGCGTTAGAACATCATATGCAACTGAATGATATAAAGGACAGGCAACAGCATTTAGATATGTCTCAATCTCCGGTTACACTCCTCGTGTCTAATCATCGAGATGAATCCTCTCATCACAAAGTTCACCTTGAAGGCAGTAATCGGCAGATGGGGAATCTGATCAACCTGATTACGTTGTTTCTGGTGTATAACCGGATCGAAAAGGCCCGGATACAGTTTTACCGGAAGGATGAGCACCAGCCGTTGGTGCAAGTGACGGATGAATTTGTGTGTGCTCAAAATGAGCATCCTAGAGAAATCAGTGACGGGTATGGCAATACGACCAAGGTTGCGGTGTTGAGTGATAAGGTGCGTAAATATCTCTCTGTGCATCCTTGTTTTGCCCCCTGCGATCAGGCAGTGCTTCAACCTGATTTTAACATTGACGAATACGGGACAGATTTTTACCAGTTTGAGCAATGTATGGCTGATGTCCGCCAGACTGTGGCGAGTGAACCCGTTGCCCCGTGGGATACGGTGATTGATTTTACGTCAGGGAACAAAGTTGCCAGCGTGGTCGCCAGTGTAATGACGACCACGACGGATATTAAGGCACAGTATATTGATGGACAATATCAGGCGATACAGTTTGATTTACGCTATTACGATTTAGCCAAAGTGGGGGGATAAGGATGGCAACGACGGAAGAAAAACGTGAATTACAAAACAAGCTGAAAGATCGGTTGGCAGATAAATATAATGAGAATACCTCCGGACAGATGATGACCTGTTATATACGATTTCATTCTCCGGCATTAACGCCAGCACCGCAACAAGTCTATCCGAAGCTCTGGGAACAAATAAATATCAAAATAACAAAGCACTCTCGTATATGTAAGCAGTATAACAACGAAAAATCAGCGGAGTTGACGTCACTAAAAAATCAAATAGAAAACATACAGCGTGAAATTGAGCTATTGATAAAAGAAGTCACCAAGGAACCGCCGATTCTCCCGCCAGCGAGTAGCTTGAAAGGGTTACTGAGATACTGGTGGCGGGCTATGCAATGGTCCAATGTGCGGGCATTATATGCTGATGCGCCCTCGGAGCAGTCTAAGGCTCTTAAGGAACTACATCAACAAGAACGTCAGATTTGGGGGGGAACAGGAGATAAAGAGGAAAAAGGCGCCGGAGCCTCTAAGGTGCGGATTCAGATTTTTCCTGCCGACCCGAATCAGCAAGCTCAGGGGCATTTACAGTTGGCAAAAGACTATCGTGATGATAAGAAAGGAAAAGTTCCAGCGGCAAAATGGAAAAGTGAATATACAAAGTTATGTAGTCGATATGTGGACCCTGTGCAATATCTGATGGGGCAAGCTTTCAAACGACAGTTCAACGCTATACCTACTCGTGAAAATATAACCAAAAAGTATGATATTGGTGGTATCAAACCAATGATTCCGACAGATAAAAGGTTTCGTGTACAGCTTTTTCTTGATTCGGATTTGACACCGGAACAGCGTGAACAAGTGTTATATGCGCTGCTTTGTGTGGCGGAGTTTGGTGGTTTGGGCGCTCGTTCCCGCAAAGGCTTTGGCTCGTTTTCAATTGAAGGCCTCAAGCAACAGATGGTGTCGTCAGCATCGGTTGACACATTACGGGAACGACTCAAAGAACTGATTGAAGATGCTGTTATTGATTCCAATGCTGCGACTGAGCATCCGGACTTACCGCCGATTCCGGCATTTTCTCCGGCCACGAAATGGATTCAGTTGGAATTCTCGGGTATAGAACCCAATCAAATGCTGGCGATCATTGGCCAGTCATATCACTATGCCCGTTTGACCATCGGAGAACATGATCATGATTGGATAAAGAAAGAAGAGATCCCGGCTCGGTTACAGGTTGGTTTTCCCTTAAATGTCGCTAAAACGAACCTTTCCTTATCTTATTCAGATAGGGAAATTGTGATCAACCGCCGAGGGTCGATGGTTTATCTTTCATTCACTGTGACTCAGAATAAGACCATTGTGCTGAATGTATTGCTATTAACATCCGATTTCTTGCCTTCAAAGGAAACTGAGACATCTGCTTTTCTCTCGACTAGAGAGGGAGAGGTAAAGTTTCATCCTTCAGCAGTTACTGATCTGTTATATCGTTCTGAGGATCCTGAGAATCCTGAGAATCCTGAGAATCCTGAGAATCCTGAGAATCCTGAGGATCCTGAGGATCCTGAGAATCCTGAGAATCCCCAAAGCTTTTTTAATGTATTAGTTGCCAATCTGCTCACCTATTTGCCCGATAACGGCAAAGAATCTGAAGAGCCGAAAGTATCCCGAAAATTTTCAATTGATCGCGGAGGCCGCCCGTCGCATGAAGCAAAATAGTCCTCAGTGCCGATATATCCACTTTTCTATCACACCGGTGCAGCAGTTCATCACCAGTGGGCGCAGAACCCGTGATTTCTGGGCAGGTTCATTTTTGCTCTCTTTATTGTGTGCGGTCGGGCAGCGTTCGATAACTCACGCATACCGCGGCCAATCGTCAGATGAACTCGTTTTTCAATCGATCTTGCCAGAAGAAAACCAGAGCCTTGTCGATGCTTTTGTCGATAAAGATAGTGGCCCGCAATATGCGCGTTTGCCGAACCGTTTCTCTGCCCGAGTGCCGATAATGTTTGACCGCAAAGATGCGGCACTTGTGATCCATGATATCTATACATTCTGGAACCAGCTCTGGCAATTTGTGTTTGATGCTGATGTAAAAACGCGATTAGAAAAGGCGGATTTCAGTGAGGCACAAATCAAGCAATGTTATGCTGTGTGGCAACGTCAGCTGACTCACTATTGGGATATACAATGGGTCATCACGGATTCGCTGTCATCGGGTGTAGATGCTATGGCCAGCCGTAAGTTGTTCCGTGCGCATGTTGCATCCGATGAACCTGAGCCGGGGGTGAAATGTAATTACTTTGCCGGACTGCAAGAAATGTCTGGGATGACAGTCCCGAGAAAAGGTATTTCATTACGGATGACGGTCGTTCAGGATTTCTGGACACAACTCAGAACACAGAAGATGACGGATAAAACGATTCGACTGGAACATGATGTTGATGACGAAGAGATGCTGAGTGCAGTCGCGTATTTCAAACGGCGTTTCGCTTTTTATTTTGAATATTTTTCTGCTTCGATCGGGGATATTTCCCGGTCAGCAGCTAAAGAAGAGAGTATTGGGTGGCAACACCGGATCACCAACTGGTTATTTTCTTCAAAAAATGCGGTTAAGCAGTTAGAGTCTCCGCCGCTTTGTCTACGGGGCTGGTCACTGGATGCCCGGGTACCATCGGTAACTTATCTGTCTGCGGTCGATTGGCTATTACGCATTGGCCAGTACATTCAGCAAGCGCAAGATCCAGAATTAGTGGCTTGCCTGAAAGATTTTGTCCGGGTCGGCAGTGATAAACATAGTGGTCAAAGTCGTTATTTGAAGCATTTCCAACAGCAATTCTCAGACTGTTTGGGTGATTCAGAAGACGAGTCATATGCAATTTGCCAGTTAGACGGAAACAGTTGCTACGATTTCCTGTTACAGGCAGAAATGAATGGGCTTCGGGGTAAACAGCAAAAGCAAAGGCTGAAAGAAAAAATTGCGGCATTAAACGCGCTCAAAGATAAATTGCCAAATACGCTGCGCTCACCGGATAGTTATTATGCGGTGATTGCCCTCGATGGTGATAGGTTTGGCCAATTGATTCAACAACATATGAATGATTCATCTCATGTCGCCGCTATCAGTCAGGCATTGCATGATTATACCGGTAAAGCCGAAAAAACTGTTGCTCAGCATCATGGCTTTTTAGTGTATGCCGGTGGTGAAGATTTGGTTGCCTTGCTACCCGGTGCCTACGCGCTCAACTGTGTACAGCAGCTACATGATGATTTTACTGAATCCGTTCATAAACGTTTTGAGTACAAACCAACGATCTCAGCCGCGGTGCAGTTTAACCATGTGAATGTGCCACTAATGCGCGTGTTACGTGATGTTCAACAATTGTTGTCCGGAGTTGCCAAGCGTCAGTATGGCAGAAACGCGGTTGCGATCCGTATCGTGAATCAAGATGGTATGCAGCAGCAGTGGGGGACGCAATGGCCGGACTTTTTCGATCAGAGTCAGAGTCGTTTATATCGGGTTATTGACGGTCTTCGTCGCAGTGATGAAACAACCAGCAATCGTTTTCTGTATCAGCTACGCCAGATAGCCCAGCGAATGAACATGCTGGATCCGAAACGGCATGAGGTCGATCACCAGACAAAAGCAGATAACTATTATTATGTAGAGGATCATCAACCGCAAATGTTGAAATCACTTATTGTTTCTCAGTACCTCCGGACTCAGAACAACTCAGAACAACTCAGAACCACCGACCTTGCTTGGTTAGATGATTTATATCGGCTCTGCGAAGAACAAACGAAAATCGACGGTGCTCATTTCGCGACCAAGTATTTCAATCCTGATATTGCGTTTATTGCCAAGTTTCTCTCTGACAAGGTGAATTGCCGGATCGATCATGGCACGCATGAACAAACACGGGAGAATGGGGATGAAGGACATGAAGGACATGAATGACATCAGCCTATCTATCCACATGCATGACTCATGGTATTTTCGTGATGGTCGAAATCATAATGGCAGTACACAGGTTGCGGCGTCGAGTCAATTGTTTCCATCGCAGCGAACAATACTTGGGGCGTTGATGGCATTGCTCAAAGAAGAAATAAAGACCGATGATCCTCACTATCATCGATTATTTAAAGCACCGTGGGGTAATGCAGCGCCGCTCCGGATTTCCCCGCTGCGGCTCCAATATAAGAAAGACACTTATGTCCCTGCGCCCCGTTTGATCGTTGAGTGTTTATCTGAACAAGCACGACAAAAACACTATGAATGCCTCCAACCTACGGGAACATCTTATACGGCGGACTTTGGTCGGTTGCATGAGCTCAAGCTGTCGTCGAACGATGAGTATGTGCATCGCCCTCTGTGGATGAAAGATTCGGTGATTTTATCCAATGAAATGCCTGAAAATTCTATTCTGGATTTGACGAATCTTCTGACACATGAAACCCGGCTGGGGATTGCTTTGAACGCCAAAAACAAGCAGGCTGAAACAGGTCAGCTTTATCTCACAGAGCATATACGACCCCAGGAAGACGAATTCGCTTTTTCGGTCTCTCTGTTTTTTGCACCGGAACTTCAGGAATGTAAGGAAAAACTGTGTCAACGTTTGAATTCAGGTGCATGGGTTCGTTTTGGGGCTGAAGGTCGTCTTGCTTATATCACGCAGGACAAGTCTTATTGTCCGCCTTCTTTTTCTGTACCGCCTTCCCGATTGTTTGTTGCCAGTCTCTTAAGCCCATTATCGACAAATGTTGTCACATCTGAATCAGCTTCAGGACCACACCAATGGCTAGCGGAACAGGTCAAAGCGTGCTTTCCTGATGGCGAGTTACTCAATTTACTGGCGGATAAGCCACGACCGATTGGGGGTTGGCAGAATTATCGGGATACGGCAGGTGCCGTTGATTCTCTCCATTACTTCGATGCGGGCAGTTGTGCACTGATTCGTTTTGCTCAACCACAACAATTTGATGATGTGACGGAACAGCTAGAATTGTGCCAGAACAAGCAGCAAGCACGCTGCAGCAATACCCAATTGAACTACGGCTCGATTCCCGGGCACTATTTTCTCGGTGCGCATGCCAACCAGCAACATTATGGATATGGTCACTATATGCTGCTTCCACTAGAGGATAAAAAATAATGAAAACAACGTCTAATCTGCTATTTATGCAGGCTGAAACACAGATTCACGCAGGTGCGGGTAATGGCAATGGCTTAATTGACTTGCCGATTATGCGCGAAGCACACAACAACTGGCCGGTTATTTTTGGTTCTGCCGTGAAGGGCGCATATCGTGTGAAAGCAACAAATGACAACGAGTTGAACAAGCATGCGAAGGGTTGGTTTGGTCAAAGCAGTGAGGATGCCGAAGGTGGCGTTGGTGACTTGCTGTTTGGCGATGCCCGTTTATTGTGGCTACCGGTACGTAGCCTCAATAGCCATACGCTTTGGGTGACTTGTCCTGCGGTTTTACAGCGTTATGTCCGGGATGTTCTCCGGATAGGCGGTAAAATTAATAATTTTGGTCACAGTGAGGATTTTGCTAACCCCAGGAATAAGGCTTATCGCTGCTCTTCCCAAACACCCTCCCAGCAAGAAGACTTATTGATTGAAGACTTCTGTTTGTCAGTTGAGACTCGCAAAACGGATGAGAAGAATGAAGTTCAGGACTGGTTCGATACATTCTTGAAATGGTTGGAAACGACAGGTGTTTCTTTTTCTGGTTATGGCGATGAGCACGCGGGCAAGTTATTTCAACGTGAAATCAAACAAAAGTTGATTCTGGTTGATGATAATCTGTTCCGCCATCTATGTACCACAGCCACACCGGTAACGCCTCATGTGAAGTTAGTGCCCAAGACGAAGGCTAACGATAGTCTCTGGTATGTTGAGACATTACCTCCTGAGACCATGTTTTATAGTACGGTGATTTGTCGTTCGTCGGACACAAACGAGCAATTAAAAAGACTATGTGAAAACTATGTTCAGGTGGGGGGCCATGAGACGACAGGGATGGGGTGGATGAATACCTGTTTATTGTCATCGGAGCAGCTCAATGGAGAGAAGAAATAATGAATGAATTTTTACTTTCCACGCAACGTGCCAATAGTTGTTATCAATATATTGAGGACAATCGCGAAAAGATAGATGTCAAAAGTTGTGAATCAACTGTTGCAGCGATGCCGGCTTTTTTACGCAATAACGGCTTATTACACTTTGTGATTTATCTGATCCAAAATCAAGAAAACCCCGCCTATGAAATCTGTCTGATGGTGATGAAAGAACAACTCGTACAGCGAGGCTTGTGCCCGTTACAAGAATCGGAAGGTAATGACAAATTACTGAAGTATCTTTTAGAGGGTGATATTTCAATCACGACACGAATGGCGATTGAAGCTGAAATCACTGAATTATTGGTATGGCTGAAAGCATTACTAAGAGCAAAGGTCGCGGTACTCAAATTGAAGGAGTCCGGTGAGTCGCCTTCGTCAGACACGCAGCAATCAGGAGGTAAGCATGGCCAATGACGATATCGTGCCAACATTGAACTGGGGGCTGCTTTATAACAAATTCTTTATGACTTTTAATCCCTATAAAGCTGGTAAAGAAAATGGGAAGGATAAGGATAAAGCGTATTTCTTTAACCTGATGTTACAAGGGAAAATGCCGAACCATAAACATGTCAAACAACCGAGAGTTTTAACGGTCGGGCCACCAAAAGAGTTATTCAATGCAGTACAAAATGCGGTTAATAGTAATCAAGACGATGGATTAAACATCGTCTGTCAACGATATCAGGCAAGGCAAAAATCGCTCGTGACGTCGTTATTGAAACAAACTGGTTTACAGCATATCGAGATGAAGGATGTCATCAGAACGATGACTTGTAGCTGGCGTTTCGTCAATGGATTATCGATCCCTCACTTGCTCGGCGTGAACTTGCTTTGGCACCCGACGCTGGGCATTCCTTATTTACCGGGGTCTGCACTGAAAGGGATTCTGAAGTCATTTCTGACAGATATTTATGCAGATGAAGATACCGCATCCGCGAATGATCCTGCTTTTACAGAGATGATGCAGCGTGTTTTTGGTCGCGAGGTTGTCTCTGATCGTGAGGTCGCTGAAGCAGTCCAGGAGCAGCAGGCGGGTGACTATATCTTTTTTGATGCGTTGCCAACGAAGAAAATGAAATTCGTGGTTGATATCATGACCCCACATTTTAGAGACTGGTACACACAAGGGAATCAATCCCCGGGGCAGCTCAATAATACGCCCAATGATTGGCATGATCCTGTCCCAATCAGTTTTTTAGCGTTGGAAGATTTTGATCTGCAATTAACAGTTGTACCACGGCCTGGTGCACAGATAGTTGATAGTGATGAGCTGAAATTTATTATGGATATGCTGTGTCATGCTCTTTCACATCAGGGAGCCGGTGCAAAGACAGCGCTAGGATATGGTTATTTTCAGTCTCGAACCGATAAAAATTAGCGTTGATTATGGTTGACTGTTGGGGATTACTACGAATCAAATCATCTAACCAAGACATTTTTTATATTAAGGGACTATAAGTGTTCAATGAAATAGCAAAACACCCAGATGTGTTAACGAACAAAGTGCAGACAAGTGCCGGAAGTGTCTCATTAAAGGGGAAGTGGACATTCGCAGCAAGCTACAGATGAGCAAGCCGAAGTAGATACCGGTCTGTGGTCTAGTAATTATTGTGCGGTTCACGGCGATGAAATAGGCTTAAGATTGAACTGGAAACTGAATACCGCGATATCGTTCAGAGGGAAGAAAGGAACTATCTTAAAATTGGTACAACTACGGCTTATACGGTTGGTGCTGCGATGATAGCATCTCTTTTATGGCTGCTCCGGTAATTGGTGGTGTGATTGGCACGTATAGTGCTGTAGTACAACTGATCCTTTTAAGCCGAGGGTCACATAGCCAACTGACGTTGTTAATGAACCTATTTTGTTCATATTGAAGTGCTTAATGCTGTTGCTTGTTATTTGAATGTATTGATTAGATCTCGTGTCATAAAGCGACTATGCGGATCGTCTTGATAGTGAGCAAATGGCCCGCAATAACGGAAACCAAATTTTTCGTATAAGTTTCTGGCCGGGCGGAAGAAATCATGAGATCCCGTTTCAAGGCTAACTGTCTGATAGCCGCGCTCAGTGGCAATATCGAGTGCATGCATAAGCAGTTGCGTCGCGACACCGGATTGACGGGCAGCGCGTGAGGTTCGCATCGATTTCAACTCAATATGCTCGGGGGTCAGTTGTTTGATGGCGAGACAACCTTGCAGTTCATTACCGAGCCAAGCGCTGAAGAAGGTTATCTCCGGGGATTTGAGTGCATCAACATCTAAGGCATGCACGCTTTCCGCAGGTGAGGTATCATACATATCTGCCAGATGCTCTTCGAGCAGTCTGATCACCTCGCCACCCGATAAATCATCAATTTTGATTTCCATATGTTGGATTGTCCTTTTATTTATATAACATTTACTTATATAACGTTAAATGAGGGGAAGGGCTCCTGAATACCGTGCCAAAATTTATCGTTCACCACAAAAATCGTTATATATCAAAATGTCACACAGCACAAATTTCTGATGAATCGTTTTGGTGTATTGCTAACGACAGCCTTGTCAATTGATCAAGAAACCGATTTCTTTGATTTGCCGGTCAATCTCTTTAATGAAGTAACGCGCTAAACGTTCTCCCGGAACCACGTTGCTGGTCTGCTTCCACACGATCTGAGCCACTTCATTGTTACGCAATACAGCCAGTATTTCTCGGTCAAGACTTAACGATGTGAAAAATTCATTTTCTTGCCATAACTTGAGAACATGTTCTTTATTATTGAGATCCTGCGCTTCTTCGTCTGTTTGATAAGCACAAAAAGCAGCCCAGTCTTGCCGGTTTGAAGCGTTGACAACGGCATCAATCATCGGCTGGGCGATGGCTATAATTTCTTCGTCCGTTTTACTGGTAATCGACATATCGTTTCTCCGTATAACTGATTTAATTGAGCAATTTCACTAAATATTTTGGTGATTCTACATATCCGTTTTGATCATAAAAGCGGTGAGCATCAACACGTCTGGCATGGCAATGGACTTCGATGCGATCACAGCCGCGCGCTTTTGCGATATCAACGGCATGAGACTCAAGCATGGTACCCACACCCTCGCCACGAGACGCCTCAGAGATACAGAAATAGCTGATGCGGCAAAAATCCCCGGGTAAAGCAAGCTGAGGCATGAAATGTAAAGCAATCACCCCAATAATTTCATACTCTTTGACAGCAATCAGCAGCACGTCGTTGTCATGAGAGAGGAGTTGAGTCATCCGCTTTTCAATGAATGTCTCGGTTTCCGGATAACCAAGAGACGCCAGCAGTGCAACAATGGCTGGTGCATCAGATAGTGTCGGTTTTTTGATATCGAGCATCAATCGCCTCCTTGCTTAAATCGGACTGTTTTCAATCTCTGAAAACAGGAATGAATATATCGTAACTACTGTTTGAAAGCTTATTTGAAACGGTTAGATATTGGAACCTTTATCTATGTTCCTTTTAACCAGTTTATTAATTGTGATGCAATTGAGTACAAATCATGATGATACGTCGATTGTACTGATTTGTAATGATGACTCGGCTGGTGTTCACCTCCGCGCTTAACGACGCACTTTGACGGTTGATCCGGTCAGTGAAGGTTCGACGTCAATCCGTAGCGCCATTTGCTCTTTCAGATCCGCGACGTGGGAGATGATGCCGATCATCCGCCCGGTTTGTTGGAGGTCTACCAGTAGCAATGATACGACACGATCAGTCTTGGCTTTGATCTGTTCAGATTGAATCGGATAGTGGCTTAATCATTAAGTGAATGAAGAAGTGATAAAAGTTTCTGACACCATCTCTCAAAAAATAAACTAGTTGCATACTTAAGTTGTTGAGTTGTGTTCAATGTGATATTTGAAAATATCATTCATCGTTATTGGATCCAATAAAAGTTATGGCTAAAGCTGTTCGTGTCGGAGACACCGGAACTGCTCATGATGGATTTCCACCAACACCTGTCACTTCCGGCTCTCCCGACGTTTTCATTGATGGTATTCCCGCTGCTCGGGTCGGGGACCCACTCGTACCTCATTCCAAACCAAAGCATCCACCACATGCACGAAAAATATCATCGGGTTCTTCTACTGTGATGATTAACAACAAACCGGCAGCGATCACAGGCGGTTCGGTGAATTGTGGTGGGGTAACAATGGGAGGGGGTACGGTTAATATTGGTGATGAGGTCCCACAACCACAACTGATGAAAAAACTGCATGATCGTGCCTTTATTATTAAAGATGAAACAGGGCAACCGCTTCGGGATGTGGAATATCGTATTGTTGTTGATGGAGAAATAATTGCTCAGGGAAAAACCGATCACAGTGGACAGTTACCCGTCACAGATACAGGTACTCAGCCGAAAAAAGTCCAAATATTTATTAAGGAAATATAATGTCAGATACATCGGGCTGGGTACTGAAAAAAGAGGTTGTCTCGACCCCCGCCTCTACGCTTGATCCAGTGTCTATTTCGTTATCGTGTCAACATTCAGATGGTGCCTTACTGGTCGCTGAATATATTATTGGTGAAATGAAAACAAATATTCAGAGTCAGACTTGTGAAACGATTCGATATTTGTTGGATTATAAGTATGAGCGGCTGAAGGAATGGCAGCAATTACCGTGGTATAAACAACTGTTTGCATCTATGCCGCGGCCTGACTTGATTACGGCAAGCGCATTGTGGCTTGAAAAAGTATATAAAGGGCATTCGTGGGATCATAAGCCATTAATTCGTGATAACCCAAGTTTAAAAGCTGTTGCGGTACATCGTAAATTATGGACATTAGCGAAAGTACGAGCATATCGGCAAAATAAAAAACCTAATGATAAACCACCGACTGATTCTAAAAGTTATTGGCATAAATATAAAAAACATGATTATTTTTATGATATTTGGTCCAATGTGCATTATGGCTATGTTGGTTTGGCTTGCGGTTTTAGCCAAGAGCTTTTGTTACGAGGTGCAGGCGGAGCACAGTTTCTCGATAATATGACCACCTCGGGCGATGCCCCGGATGATGTGATTGCTGTGAAGGTCGGCTTCAAACTATATCAGGATTACGGCGATTCGTTAGCAACATTGACCTCATCGGAATTAATGAAACGGTTGGAGCAAGCGAGTTTTTCTGACGCAGCTCGTGACATTCATTTATGTTTTCACCCCCACAGAAAAGAATTAGAAAATGAAAGCTAGTCCAGTCAAAATAATTCGAATGATTCTTTTATTGATATGCATCGGTTTTATCGTTGCTTTTTTCTTCCCAAAACGGATGTACATTCATTACAACAACCCAGACAAGCCGATACAGGTTTGGTTATATCAGTATGACGATACATCAGAAATAAAAGAGGTTTCACAAGGGTCGGTGATGTTTGTTATTAAACGGCCATGGCTAGCGACTTTTTTCTCACCGGATATTTTGGCCTCAGTCAGTTGGTCTTACAAAAATCAGCGTTCAGTGATTGATGCGCTGGATATGATCGCCGAACAAGGGCAACCTGATTTACACAATGTGTGTCGATTGGATATCTATCTTGACGATCATGCAAAACTGCTTCGCTATAAAGAGACCGACTTTCTGTTTTTGAATTTCTGTTGGTGATTTTTTGGCGGTAAAACGGGACGAATTGTTTTCTTCCGACCGAAAAATAAAGAACCGTTAGGGCGTGTATTTACCTGCGTATGCAAGCATGAAGGTGTATCAGTGAGCCCTAATGACACTCAAATGTACCATTAGGGCAATATGCAATCATGACTCGGCTGGTTTTCACCTCAGCGCTTAATGATGCACTTTGACGGTTGATCCGGTCAGTGAAGGTTCGACGTCAATCCGTAGCGCCATTTGCTCTTTCAGATCCGCGACATGGGAGATGATGCCGATCATTCGCCCGGTTTGTTGGAGGTCTACCAATGTCTGGATCGCCAGATCGAGCGACTCCGGATCTAAGCTACCGAAACCCTCATCAATGAATAGTGTTTCCAGTCGGATACCGCCACTGTAGGATTGCACGACATCAGACAAGCCCAAAGCGAGCGCCAGCGCAGCCATAAACGACTCCCCGCCGGACAGTGTCGCCACATCGCGGTTTTTACCGGTGTAACCATCTTCCACCACTAAATCTAGCCCCCGGCCGGCAATGCCTTTGAACCCTTCCGTTTTCCGCACCAGCGTATAGCGACCTTTGCTCATTAAACTCAACCGCTGAGAGGCTTGGATCAGGACGTCATCGAGTAATACCCCCAGCACAAAGCGGTGCAGACTGACCCGGCTCCCCGTTCTGCCGCTGGCAACATCATAGAGGGTGCCGTAGACCTGATATTCTTGTTCCAGTTTGGCATTTTTCGCATGTAACTGAGTAATATCCTGACGCACTTTCTCCAACCGTTCGAAGGTTGAATAGATGGCGTCAAGCTGTTGGCGAGCGTCGGCATAGGTTTGTTGGGTCTGCGTCAGGGCTGCGTCCAGTGCTGTTAAGTCCGGTCTTTGGGCATCTTTTAAAGTTGTCGTTAAGTCAGCCAGCGTCTGTTCCAAGCGGGTTTGTGTCTGTTTGAATTCATCCAGCTCTTGTTGCCAGCGCTGAATCTCCTGCTCGGTGCGTTGACTGTCGAGGTAGTGTTGCTCATCGTTAAAATGACTTGCAGCCAACGCTTGGTGCCATTCAGCTTCTGCTGTGGTCAGGCGTGTTTTGGCCTGTTGCAGTAACTCCTGATTGGTTGTGATCTGGCTGTTAAGGTTCGCATAGGTCAGTGTTGCTTGTTGCAGTTCAGTCTGTGCGGTCGTGAATGTTTGATTGAGCGTGTCGATTTGCTGCTGGGTTGCCGCAATTTCCTGATTGACCTTAGTGACGCTGTCATGTTTAGGGTCAATTGATTCACTGAGCTGACGCAATTGCTCCTGACTGGTACTCAACCGTGAATCGTTGACAACCATTTGTTGCTGGAGTTCGGTCAGTTTGTGTTCTCCGGCTTCGCAGCGTTGGTTGAGCGTTGTGACGGCTTGCGCCATTTGTTCTAGATTGAGGGTGGATAGATATTGCAGACGGTCATGTTTGGCCTGTAAATCTTGCTGGAGCTGTGCCGGTTGAATCGAGGCTTGTTCACCGAGTTGTGTGGTGAACTCATTCAGGCGTTGCTCGGTTTGGCTAATGAGTGTCTGGTGTTGGTCAAGCTGTGCTGAGCGTTGATGATAGTGTTGCCATGCCTGTTGCTGTTCTGCGCGGGCTTGCTGGATGTGCGCTTTGGTCACTTCAGTCTCGGTCAACAGTGCGGGGGACGGGTGATCACAACTGCCGCAGACCGGACACGCTTCTCCGGGCTGAAGTTTCTGAGCAAGAATGGCTGCTTGCGCACTGTGCCATTGCATTTCTAGCCGATCGGCTTGTTGCTGCGCCGCAGTAAAATCTTGCTGTGCTTGTTCGACCGCTGCCGCCTTTTGCGGTGTCTGTTCGAGTGCTTGCTGATGCTGTTTTCTGAGGGTTTCCAGTTGATTGAGATCCGTGGCTAAACGCTGCATTCGGGCAATATCAGCTTCAATCACTGGTTTTTCAGCCACTTCAGTTTGCGCTTTCTCCAATGCTTGGCGGGCTTGCTCGGCTTCGCGAACCAATTTTTCTTTATGGGCAAGATATTGGGTCTGAGTGGTCTCAAGCTTTTGTTTTTGGTTGATATGTTCCGCGATTTTTGCTTCGAGCGCCTGCTTTTCAGTCAATTTGGTTTTGAGGCTTTCTAACTGATAGACCGCCTTGCTCAGTTCAGGGATCTGCTTGGCTTGTTCCGTCGCGACATCGAGTGCGGCCTGTTTATTCTGTTGTTCCGTCTGCGCGGTGGTGCGAGCCTTCTCCTGAGTGATGATTTTCTGCTGAAACTCGTCAGTCTGCTTGGCTGCATTGATTCGATTGACATAAGGTAGCTGGATTTTGGCTGCATTGCGCGCGGTATCAAGTTGTTGTTGCTTGGCTGCCATGTGCGCACTTTGTTCAAGATGCGTGTTCAGGGCGGATTGCGCCTGACTGAATCGGTCAAAATCCTGATTGAGCGTTTGGGCCTTGTGAATCTCGGATTTAGCCTGATTGAGTGCCGATAGGGTGTTCTGCTCTTGATGACGCGCCGCTTCGAGTTGTCGGGCAAGCTCAGCCTGTTGTTCGTCCAGTGCCTGCTCTGAGGTGACGCCTGCAACTTGTAATGCGCCGCGAATCTGGTTATCGAATTCGTTTTTAGCTTGAGTGATATCGCTGGCCTTATCTTTGAGTGCAAACTCGATTTTTTTGTAGATATCGGTTTGAAACAGTTGGCCGAAAATGGCTTCCCGATCTTTAGAGCTGGCCAGTAATAGCTCGCGGAACTGACCTTGTGGCAGCACCATGACCTGACGAAACTGGGTGTCGTTGAGGCCGATCAAAGCCGTCACATCGGTTTTGACCTGTGCGGTTTTGGCAGTGATGAGTTTTTCTTCGTTCGTGATGTCGTACAGCGCTGCGCTGTGTTTGCGAACGGTGGTTCCTTCACCACGGCTTTTGGGCACTTGTTGTTCCGGGCTGCGGGTGACCCGATAGACTTTATCATGCAGGGCAAAAGTCAGGGTGATTTCAGTCGGGGTGTCTATACTCGCGAGATCACTGCGCATTTGGTTGCCCTGACGTTCATTGCCGGTGGTTTCGCCATACAGCGCAAAGCAGATCGCATCCAGAATCGAAGTCTTTCCTGAACCGGTCGGGCCATTAATCAGAAACAGCGGATGACGCCCCAGCCGCGTAAAATCAATCTGTTCTGTATGCGCAAAAGGGCCAAAGGCCTGCATTGTCAGTTTTAATGGTGTCATGCGAGTCTCTTACTGCCGGGTGAGTTGGTTGATAATGTCGCTGATAGCACGATCTTGTTCTGCCGATAAGTTGCAGTCTTGCACTTCAACAAAGAAATCACGGAACATGTCAATCTCGCTGCGTGACAGTCTGGCTGATGCCATCTCCTGTTCCACGCCAATTAACATGCCCGGTTTTTCTAAATGCAGCACATTGGGATAGACGGCGCGGAGTTTTTCCATCGGATTGAGGATGGCGTGTTTATCCATCAACCGGACCAGCAGATAATCAAGATGTTTCGGATCGGTCTTGCCCTGTTCGAGGATGGTGTTCAGTTCACCTTCGAGGATGCGCATTTCATGCGGCGCGGTCAGTTCGATATGTTCGGCAGACACAAAACCGTCCTGATTGAATTCAACCCGTGTGAATCCTTTCTTTTGATGCTGCTCACTGAAGCTGTACTTCATTAAAGAGCCGGAGTAGCGAATGTACGGCGCACCTTTTTGCTGGGGCTGATGCAGATGGCCGAGGGCGACATAATCGAAATCGATAAAGTGTTCATGACTGACCCGATCTGAGCCCCCGATAGAGAGCGGCCTTTCTGACTCGGATTCAATCGCCCCATCGACAAAACAGTGACTGATGAGCACCTGTTTCTGGGTGGGGGAGGTGTGCTCGTGCACTTTGCGGGTCAGCAATTGATGGGCGTCATCGTGCGTCGTAACTGAGGTTTGAAAGGCTGCACGAACCGTCTCAGGATCACTGTAAGGAATGCCATAGAAGGCGACTTCACCGGCAGATTGACTCCGCAGGATGACCGGTTCCAGCATCTGTTTAAAGTCACTGATAATGTGTAATCCGGCATTTTTCATCTGCTCAGCCCCGAAGCCGAGCCGCTCCGCACCGTCATGATTCCCCGGGATGAGAATCATGGGTGTATTCAGCGTGCCGCAAATCTGATGGATGACTTGATTCAACAGTTCGATGGCAACCGTTGGCGGTACGGAACGATCATAGATATCACCGGCAACAATCACCGCATCGACCGGGTTTTCCTCAATAAAAGCAACCAATTGCGCCAACACGGCTTTTTGATCGGCAATCAGTGAAACGCTGTGAAACTGGCGGCCGAGGTGCCAGTCTGAAGTATGGATAAATTTCATGGGTGTTGATTTCTTGATTCGTGGGCCAGAGCGGCATTGATAAAGTCCGGAAGATCAAAGACTAGCTTATCCGAGCTTGGCTGCAAAGGGAATGGTGTCGGTTTATCATGGTAAGTGGTAGTAACTCATGCTCGATCTTACATATCCGCTGGTTAGTCACCACGAGATCATCAGGGTGAGAGCATACTAACTTATTCGATCGGATAATGAACACGTCGTATATTTGTTGAACTGAAAAATTTTCATCTTAAGCTCGTTCACCATTTGAACAAGAATTGAACGAAGTATGCTCGCGCCCTGACTAGATCATACAATCGGCCGGCTGGTATCGTAACTCACAATTGGGCATGACCGTGATAGCTCTTCTACTCTAGAACTCTTCCCTAAGGATTAGTAAAAGTATGTTGATACCTTGATCGCTTGTTAGTGCGTACTTTTTACGAATGCATTTTTGCGTGAGCCCGGAGCTTTTTTAACGCCCAATCATAGTGGCTTGGCATCGCAGATACACAGTAACTTCCTAGCGTTGTTGTGCCCGTCCAATCGAAATACTGTTTAGTGAAAAGTGCCTCATTAGTAAAACTTTTAGCTAACTCGAGTGACGCTTTATGACTTTCCTGAACCAATTGCTTTGCTGCCGATAACTCTGTTTCTTGGTGCTTTTGCCAAAATTCAATGTTCATTTGGCCGTATGTTTTCCAATTGTATGGTTCAGGTAGAAAACTTACCTTCTGTCCCGCCATGTTTGAATTAACCCACTTCAGTAACAACTGATGCCATTCGTACAGATGTATCAATACATCTCGCAGGTTTCGGTCGCGAGCCCAATGTAATTCCTTTTTGCCCTTGTCACTGGAAAAATCAAATTCAGTATTTAACACACTTTCAGGCATTGAATCGATATACCGAAATAGCTTTGTAAAACTCTCATCAGCTTGATGAATTAACTCTTCTTTAGTCTTCGGTCTTGCCATAACAAACTCCGTTCATCGTCTACAGATAAGCATAACGCCTTAATAACAGGCAAAATTTGGTTGGCTAAAATACGAGCGCAGCGAGATAGCCAGCCGTATTTTGTCCTTGTTTATTAACTTGTTAGTTTTTAAGTTCACTTGCTTGATCTTTTTCTTGAATCGACACCCAAAGAGTTCGTTCATATCTATTGATTTGTTCAATTCGATCAAGAAAGTTTGCTGTTACTTTCTCTTCAGCTAAATCAGATGAGTAAAGAGGACCAATACGAGACTGATAGTAAACAAACTCAGACTTTAACCGCTCACTGGCTTCTGCTCTAGAAATCCATGTTTCGTTAAATTTGAATAAAGTTTGGATCGATGCAGCTATTGCGGCGATAGCAGGAAGTAAGCCTGCAAGCCAAGAGATGGAGCTTAGTTCATCAACCAACATTACTACAGGAGTAAGTACACTAAATAAAATCACGGTCACTTGCAGTAAGTAATAACAACAACGGCTGAGTTTCTTATGCTCTTCATACCAAGAAAGTAGATCATTATAACGCTTTTCTACAATTTGATTTCCTGTACTCATTAATTATCCTCCATGCGTATTGAAAACTAACGCTCCAGTCAATTGCGCAGAACACCTAAACTAAAACGTATAAAAATTTTCAAACAACAACGGCTGCGCTTAAATGCGTCAATTGTACTGGCTTGTATGGATAATAAATATCTAAATTCGGGTAAAGTGAGACCCAGGCTTTAGCAGCAACTAAAGCTTTTTATGCAGCAGTTCGATGCAGCGTTGGATCCTCGATTGAGAGACCGGTAACAAGAACGAACGCTGCATAGACTCCAAGCACCACACTCGAATAGTCTTCTGGGTCTCGAACCCGCATTATGCAAGCAAGAGTTAGCTTATTATGAATACCAACACACTTCAAAACATTCATGTCGGTGTTGATACCGGCAAATCAAAACTCGATATCTACATCCGTCCACTTGATATTTTTTTCACCGTTTCTAACGATGAAAACGGCATCAAGGAAGCCGTACAAACCATCAAAAAATACCATCCTCAACGGGTCGTTGTCGAAGCAACCGGGCGATTAGAAATGCCATTCATTCTCGCCTGCTCTCAAGCTCAATTGCCCTTTGTCATTGCCAATCCAATCCACATTAAACGCTTTGCCGGAGCCATTGGCCGTCGGGCCAAAACTGACAAGCTTGACGCCAATCTTATCGCTCATTATAGCGAAGCTATCCAACCGAAACTCACGCAGCTAAAACCAGAAATTATGCGTCTAATGAGTGAGTTAGTGGCCCGGCGTCACCAAATAATGACCATGCAGACGATGGAGAAAAACCGACTGCAGTCGATGCCGAAATCATTAGCTTCAACCATCAATCCCGTGCTGAAAGTGTTTGAAGCACAGATTGAGAAACTCGAAAAACTCATCGTCGCTCTGATTCGAATCATCCCAGAGTACCAAGCCAAAAATGAGATTTTACAGAGCGTCCCCGGCATTGGAAAAATCTGTGCGGCCTCGATTATTAGTAACGTTCCTGAACTGGGTTATATCAGCAATAAACAAGCGGCTTCACTCATCGGTGTTGCCCCCATGAGCCGTGAAAGCGGTCGCTACAAAGGTAAGCGAGTCATCCAAGGAGGGCGAGCACAAGTACGCACTGTTCTGTATATGGCAATGATGTCAGCTCTGCAATCTAACCCAGTCATTAAGACAACTTATCAACGCCTTTTAGCTGCCGGAAAACCCAAAAAAGTAGCCATTATTGCCTGCATCAGAAAGATGGTTGTCATCCTAAATTCGATGCTCAGAGACGGAAGCAAATGGGACGCTAATATGGGTGAAAATTAATTATTGACGGCATAGTCTCTTGTTATATTTCTGATACCACCTTGCCATCGAGACTGTTTACTATAATTATCCGGCTAAACGGTGATTTACAAATATTTTTAGCGATATACTCTATGTACTTATCACTGCCGTTGTACGTAATTGTATCCGATAGAACCAACCACCATTCCTTATAGCGCTCAAAATACGGCTCTACTTTCTTTGCTTTCGAAGTATGGCAAAAGTTTATGCTTGCTAACATTATCTCCTTATCATGGTGAGCAGCATCTAAATCAATGATACCCGTCAGCAAGAAACCATTGCCGCTATCAATATTACGTTTTGAGATAGTGATTGAAATAGATTTAGATATTTCTATTCTGACTTCATTTTCTGTAAACGCCGAATTGTCAATTTCTTTAAGTTTTACTTTGAGATCCGAGGTGACTTTCTTTAGATTACCAAAAGGGCGTTTTATTATTGCTTTAACCGAGTATCTATGAGGCTGAGTCTCATTATTTTTAGGGGTGTTAATCGCTTTCTTTAACTTAGCAATTACCGATGAAGAATCGTTATCGATAGATTTAGGAGAGCTATGAACATTAATTATCTTGCTCAATCTCGTCACTTCTACTGCAATTTTATCGTCCAAGACTAGATCCGGAGGTACGTTACCGTCAGGCTCTATTTTTAGGGAGTATCCCTGCCCTAAGAATAACCCTGCAATAAGGTTTTCTTCTCTATTTTGTCGCATTGACCGAACCTCAAAAAGAAATATAACAGTTATTATACAGATATGGTCTATATAAAATTGTGAGAAATTACAGAAACCGTTTAATTAACATGCTGTTTTATAGCACCTCGTTCCCACGCTCCGCGTGGGAATGCATGCCTGACTTAGAAGTGGCACGCAAAGTTCAGCGCTTGTACCACCCCCGGTTATCATCCAGTGCATCATCCGCAATAAGCGATCAGTTTTGGCAGGAAGGTGTACACCCTGAATGAATACAAAGTGATGAAATGATGCATCAGAAGGTTGAATCGATTCACCAACACCCGGCTAAAATAGGCTAGGTCGATAAAGTGACTCACTGGCGTTATTTCAGTACTCGTCATTATGAAAACGAAACAGGACGAATTGATATCTGCCAATCATGGTAATTTTTGGCTCGGTATGTATTCCCACGGAGGACCGTGGGAACAAGAGTAAAAGACTCTCCTTGAGTTATAACGCTTAGAACAGTTGCAAAATACATGGCACTACATTTTGCGAAGCAAAATTCGTGACATGTATTTTGTCAATTGATTCGTCTTGTTAGCTATTATTCTTTTGTATCAGGTTTAGATGTTCTTGGTTTTGGTGATGTATAGCTCTCATTTGCTACTTGCCATGTTGGTTTAATTGGTTCCGGTGGTGGTGGTGGTGGTGGTGGCGTTTTGTTTTCTTTATCATCTTTACACATATTAATCACCTCTTTTTTAATAAGATCATGTATTTTACTATCATTATAAAATGATAATTTTCCATCTAATTTTTCCACTTGTGAAGATAGTTCTTTATTATAAATAAGTAATTCTTTTCTTGGTGAGGATGCATCTAAATCAAACCCAATAAATATTGATGAGGAAACAATCAAAGGTAACGATGCAAGAACTAAAAATATTAAGGATCTTCTAATTCCAAGCCTGCGATTTTCATTAACTTTATAATTAAAAGAAGAACATTTTGTCATTAATTCAATTAAAAAGTCTTCAACCATTTTTTCAGCACTAGGAACCTTCAGATTAGTTCCATATGTATTATTATATAATTCCATTTCCTTCACATATTTATCTACATCCTTTTTATATTGATAAATATCGTTTGCATCAGAAAGAACTCTATAACTTATCCCAGTGAGCGATTTATATGTTAGATATGCTGACTTAATTAGAAGACAAAAAGATAAAAAGATAAATACATAAAAAACAACCAACTCTATGAAATTAGAATTATAATCAATCATTCTAACCATATATGAAATTACAGTTAGAAAACTAGCATAAAATGCTATATTGAGCTGCAGTCTCGTAAAAATACTTTCTCTTGTATCCAACTCATAAAAGTATATTTTTGATGTTGGTTCTATCATTTTTTCCTCGTAACTCTAGATAGCTAACGTGTAGTTCAATTGCTGAGTGCTGGCGAGATATTTTGGGAACCAAAATTCGTGACAGTACGAAGTCAATTGCAACGTGTTGTTATGTTCATTCTTTCAACGTACATGCTATATCCACTGAGTAATCATTATTTCTTAGCAGTAACGAGAATGGTTCCACATGATTTGCTCCACACACGACCAAGATAGGGAAAACGCCCAAATTATCTATACGTCTTAGCCACTCATTCTCACGCTTACGACAATCAGATTGCATTCTACGTTCTATTTCATTGTGAGCTCCTTTTGACTCGACATTTCCAAACTCTTGATAAACGGCTAAGTCAATTAAACTAGGAAACCTATAAATGCCTAATTCTTCTCGCTCATTCATAGATGGTTCAATGTTTATGTATTTTACATTTAAATACTTTGATAATCGTTGTACAACGGAAGGACTTTCATCTATCTCTTCGGCTATAGCTTTCACGCCATATTGTTTAGCTATACTCTCAACGTAATCAGAAAATTCGGTTCGTTCAAGATTTCGTTGAGTACTATGCCTAGTTCCAATTAATATTACATACTTCAATTGTTACCTCCAGAACATAACAGTTATTATACAGATATGGTCTATATAAAATTGTGAGAAATTACAGAAACCGTTTAAGTAACATACTGTTTTATAAGTCTTAAACTTCCCTTCACTCACAAATTACAGAAGATGTCTGTATAAGTTTTTTCTACTAGATGCATACTCTGCTATTCGGAAAAGTAGGTCAAGGACTAACATAAGACAGTGGTCAGGAACTTAAGCTAAATGATTTTGGAACAGAACCGATTTAGGGCAACCTGTCAGATCTAGTCACATCGAGGTAACGAAACTGACAGATTGCATTCGGACTAATTCAGGTAAGCGTACAACCTTGAGTGATATCTGGGCAATTCAGTGCAACAAACCATCTGAGTCACATAATTAAAAGGGATAAGCATTCAATGCTTATCCCTTTTTCTTTTCTAACCCTAAACCACCTGCTATGCAGGTGAATTCTTACGATTCAAGTCAGTTCCCAACTTGGTTATCTGTGATCATCTACCAACCCTATCCCTCATAATCACTGACGGGTGGGCAGCTACAGATTAGGTTGCGGTCACCATAGACATTATTGACCCGATTCACTGTCGGCCAGTATTTTGCCGCTTGAGTGTGTGGGGTCGGGAAGCAAGCGAGCGTTCTACTGTATGGATGTTGCCACTCTGCTGCTGCCAAGTCTGCCTGTGTATGAGGAGCGTTGACCAGAGGATTATCCTCAAGTGGCCACACACCGGAAACAACTTGGTCGATTTCACCGCGGATCGCGATCATCGCGTCACAGAATCGGTCCAACTCAGTCAGGTCTTCTGATTCTGTCGGTTCAATCATTAATGTACCGGCGACCGGGAATGACATCGTCGGCGCATGGAAACCATAGTCCATCAACCGCTTGGCAATATCTTCTTCTGAAATACCAGATGCTTCTTTGATCGGACGAATGTCGATAATACATTCATGGGCGACGCGGCCGTTATCTCCCCGGTACAAAATCGGGTAGTGGGCACTGAGTCTTTCCATGACGTAGTTGGCATTCAGAATCGCGAGCTGGGTAGCTTCGGTTAATCCTTGCGCACCCATCATCGTAATATACGCCCAAGAGATTGGCAGAATGGATGCACTGCCTAAATCGGCCGCTGCAACGGCATGTTGCTGGCCTTCAATGCCGGACTCGATATGGCCGGGTAAAAAGGGTGCCAGATGGGATTTCACACCAATCGGGCCGACGCCCGGGCCACCGCCACCGTGCGGAATACAGAAGGTTTTATGGAGGTTCAGGTGGGAGACATCCGAGCCGATAAATCCGGGGCTGGTGAGTCCGACCTGTGCATTCATGTTGGCACCGTCGAGGTAAACTTGACCGCCGATAGCATGAATCATGTCACACACCTCCCGGACATGGTTTTCATAAACACCATGCGTCGAAGGGTAAGTAATCATGATGCAGGAGATTTCTTGTTGGTATCGGTCGATTTTGGCTTTGAGGTCGGACAGATCAATATTTCCGTCTTGGTCACAGGCGACGACGACGACATCCAGTGACACCATCGCGGCTGATGCCGGATTGGTCCCGTGGGCGGAGCTGGGAATCAAACAAATATGGCGGTTATTTTCACCACGGCTCTGATGATAACGCTGAATCGCAAGCAGCCCGGTATATTCACCGGATGCACCGGAGTTGGGTTGCAGCGAGAACGCGTCATAGCCGGTAATGGTACATAGCTTGGCTTTCAGGTCTTCAGCTAGCTCAGTATATCCTGCGGCCTGATCTTTCGGCGCAAAAGGGTGGATTTGACTGAATTCAGGCCAAGTGATGGGAATCATCTCGGATGAAGCGTTCAGTTTCATGGTGCAGCTACCCAGTGGAATCATGCCGTGGGTGAGTGAGAAATCCTTATTTTCTAATGTTTTCAGATAACGCATCATCAGCGTTTCACTGTGATAACGATGGAAAACCGGATGTGTTAAATACGCGGATTCTCTGCGACAGGATAGGGGAATCGCTGCATATTCGTCAGATGCAATATCAGTGGAAATTGTTTCAGGGTTTGCCTGAATGTTGAATACGGTAAACAGTTTTTGGATATCATCCAGCGTCGTGGTTTCATCAAAGCTGATGCCGAGTGCTTGCTCGTAGCGACGCAGGTTGAGTCCGGCTTGCTGTGCGTTCTGATACAGCGCTTCGGTTTGACTGTCGGTATCAATGGTCAGGGTGTCAAAAAATGTCTGGTGGCGCAGTTTGTAACCTTGTAATGTCAGTCCGGCCGCCATGATGGCTGTCAGATGATGGGTTCTGCGGGCAATGGTTTTCAGGCCTTCCGGACCATGGTATATCGCATAAAACACCGCCATGTTGGCGAGTAATGCTTGTGCTGTACAAATATTCGACGTCGCTTTTTCCCGGCGAATATGTTGTTCCCGTGTTTGCATCGCCATGCGTAATGCCGGTTGTTCTTTGGCATCTACAGAGACACCGATGATTCTGCCGGGCATGGTGCGTTTGTATTGATCGCGGGTTGCCATAAATGCAGCATGGGGACCACCGTATCCCATGGGTACACCAAACCGTTGGGAAGAGCCGATAACGATATCGGCACCCATTTCACCAGCGGGTTTGAGTAAGGTGCTGGCCAGCAGATCGGTCGCTACTGCGACTAAGGTTTTATTGTGATGAGCTGCCTCGATTATTGGCGTTAAATCATCGATTTCACCGGTTGTCGTCGGGTATTGTAATAAAGCACCGAATACGTCTTGCTGGGGGAGTTCGCTCACCGGCAGTACGACGACTTCAAAATTCATGAATTCAGCGCGGTTTTTGACGACTTCAATGGTCTGTGGGTGAACATGATCCGCGATAAAGAAATGCTGGCTTTTGCTTTTTCCGGCTCTTTTACATAATGCCATTGCTTCAGCCGCAGCGGTTGCTTCATCTAATAGTGATGCATTAGCGATATCCATGCCGGTTAAGTCGATGATCATCTGCTGGAAGTTAAGCAGTGACTCGAGACGGCCTTGCGAAATCTCGGGTTGATAAGGGGTATATGCCGTATACCAGCCGGGATTTTCCAAAACATTGCGTTGAATGACACTGGGTGTCAGCGTGTCATAGTAGCCTTGGCCGATAAAACTGCGGGCAATTTGGTTTTTGCCGGCGATGCGTCTTAACGCAGCGAGCATGTCTGCTTCGCTCTGCGGTTCAGGCAACGAGAGTGATTGTTTCAGACGGATGTCGGCCGGAACCGTTTCGCTGATGAGTGTTGCGAGGCTTTCAGCGCCAATGGTCTTTAGCATCATTGCTTGTTCCCGCTGGCGCGGGCCGTTGTGACGTGTTGCGAATTCTGTTTGAGAAGAAAGGTTGCGCAGTAGTTGAGTCATAATTCCTTACCGTGACCACAAAAGGGTATCAGTTGATACAAGCTGAACTCAGGACATAAAAAAAGCTGCACACAAGGGATGTAGGCAGCTTTTGTTGATCAGTCTTCCAGTGTATTGAGATATTCTTCTTCGTCTTTTAGATCATCCAATTCCGTTGGATCCGTCATGCGGATTTTGGCAATCCATCCCCCTTCATACGGTTCTTCGTTAATCAGTTCAGGGTTATCTCCGAGATCTTCATTTACTTCAATGATGATGCCGCTAACCGGGGAATAGATGTCAGATGCCGCTTTAACGGATTCGACCAATGAAAAGTTGTCGCCAGCATCCACGTCACTATCAACATCAGGGAGTTCAACATATACGACATCACCTAACATTTCTTGTGCGTGTTCTGAAATGCCGACGGTAACAGTCCCGTCACCGTGATTGAGAACCCATTCGTGACTGTCGGTAAACTTCAGCGTGTTATCCATGCATTTATCTCCAAAAATCGATTATAACTAGTGATCAGAGGGTCACCGGATTCAGATTGTATGCCTGAGAATCTATAAAAAATCAGAGCATGACGACAAAACATTATGAAAAACAAAATCCATTTGAGTTGTCATTCATCAGTTGTCACTCATCCAGAATCATCGGATGTCCGACTCTTCCCATAGCGTAGCCAATTTGGATGATGTTACTAAGTCATCTCTGCAAAAATAAGTCATCTCTGTAAAAATCCGGATCATATGTGGTTAACATTACCTGTTGAGAGAATGGTAAGCAATAAAAATTTCTTATAGGAAACTAATTTTCTTGCTAGTATGTAAAAAAGTCATCATAAGATGCCGTCTCGGTGATATTCACCGGAAACCGAGACCATCGTGTGAATGGGAAACCATTGCACCTGAAGGCAACGATATTGATTAAGATGACCGGATTCCTGTGGGAACGGTCATTCATGTTTACTCGAGGAGACACCATGGGAAAAAGTACGCTGGATGATAATCCTGCCTTAATTTTAACGCAGGAATCTCAGGAAAATAATATCGACCCGCTTCGATTGGGGCAGCGTATTAAAGATATTCGTCTTGAACTCGGCCTGACGTTGGAAGAAGCAAGTCAGAAGACCGGATTGGCGAGGTCGACTCTGAGTAAAATTGAGAATGAGCAAATTTCACCGACGTTTCAGGCGATGCAAAAATTAGCGCATGGCTTGGACATCGGGATGCCACAACTATTTGAGCCACCGAAGAAAGTTGTCGCTACAGGTCGCAGAGATATCACTCTGGCGGAGCAGGGGAAGCCGCATCCGACATCCACGTATGAGCATGAATTGCTGGCGACTCAGTTATCGGGAAAGAAAATGACCCCATTTAAGACTCGGGTTCGGGCAAGAGTGTTTGAGGAATATGGGGATTGGGTCCGGCATGATGGTGAAGAGTTTCTGCTGGTGCTTGAAGGCTCGGTGATGTTGTATACCGAATTTTATGAACCGATAACCCTGAATGTGGGTGATAGTGTCTACTATGATGCCAACATGGGGCATGTATTAACGTCTGTCAGCGATTTTGATGCGCTGATTTTATGGGTCACTGCGAAATGATCAATCTGAGCGTGTTTCAATAAGTTTCTTATAGGAAACATGCGTAAAATATCAAATGGAAGTCTGCTTTATCGGGCAAACCAGATGTATGAAAAGGGAGAGCCACATGTCATCTGAACAAGAGAATCAGTCGCTGTTAAGAACACCGTTGTATGCTTTACATCAAGAATTTGGCGCAAAGATGGTACCATTTGCCGGTTATGAAATGCCGGTTCAGTATCCTTTAGGGGTGAAGAAAGAGCATTTACACACTCGTGATGCTGCCGGTCTGTTTGATGTTTCCCACATGGGACAGATTTGCTTAAAGGGAGACGGGGCTGCATTGGCGCTGGAGTCATTGGTTCCTGTCGATATTATTGATCTGCCGGTCGGTAAACAGCGTTATGGTTTTTTAACCAACGAAAATGGTGGGATCCTTGATGATTTAATGATCGCCAATTTAGGTGATTGTCTGTTTGTGGTCATCAATGCTGCCTGTAAACAGCAGGATATTGCGCATCTAAAACAGCATTTGCCTGCGGATCTGATTTTGGAAGAGATGAATGATCAGGCACTACTGGCGTTGCAAGGGCCTCTGGCTGTCAGCGTATTATCACAACTGGCACCGGCAGTGGCAGACATGCATTTTATGGATGTTCGTCGTGTGTCGCTGTTGGATATCGAATGTATTGTGAGTCGCAGTGGCTATACCGGTGAAGATGGTTATGAAATTTCTGTCCCGGCCGATCAGGCGGAGCGATTGGCTCATCATCTTCTGACATTCGATGAAGTTGCTCTGATTGGTCTTGGTGCTCGTGATTCGCTGCGGTTGGAATGCGGTTTGTGTCTTTATGGTCATGATTTGGATGAGACGACGACGCCTGTGGAAGCCAGTTTAGTCTGGGCAATCAGTCCGGTTCGACGAAGTGGTGGTGCCAGAGCCGGTGGATTTCCCGGGGCAGCAGTGATTCTGGAACAGATTGACCAGCAATCAGCAAAACGTAAGCGTGTCGGGCTGGTCGGACAGACCAAAGCACCGGTTCGGGAAGGGACGGTATTATTTAATCAGCAAGGGCAGGAAATAGGCATTGTGACCAGCGGTACATCGGGGCCAACGGCTGGACAGCCCGTTTCGATGGGATACATTGCCCGTGAGTGTGCCACCCTTGAAGCCGAAATTTACGCTGAGGTGCGTGGTAAGATGTTGCCGATGACGGTGACCAAAATGCCGTTTGTGCCCCAGCGCTATTATCGGGGCAAGTGATTTTATTGCACAAAATAGAAAAGGAAAATACAGAAAGTATTTTCCTTTTTTTTTCGGGCGATTATGATAAATCATACTTTCATTAATGCTGAAATATTTTAATGTTTTTAAAGCTGATTCGTATAATGCTAGGCTGTTGTTTACTCTCTTCACCTGCATTTTCAAGTGATGTTTCTCCCTATATTGTCAATGGGACTTCAACATCTGTGGTCACTTATCCTGACTTTGTCAGTTTGTTCTATGATCGGACAGAGTATGATCGGATATATGGCGGACATAGTTTCTGTGGCGGAACCATGCTGAATAGCCAGTATGTGCTGACGGCTGCACACTGTATTTTCAGCGGCGGCAGTATTGATGAAGAGTACATGTTGTTTATGACCGTAGGTCAGATTGATGATGAAACGGATTGGATCTATAAGATTACTCCGGTCAGACCTTCTGAATTTTATTACTTCAGTTCATTTAGTGATTCGAAGAGTGATTTATGGAAAGACGACATTGCGATCATTAAACTGACATCACCGTTGAATACTGGCGGAACTGTCAATCGCCCAACTGATGAGTCTTATCGGAGTAATACTCAGAATTTCACTGTCATCGGTCATGGTAATACCACAACTAATACAACAACTTATCAGCTATTGAAAACATCAATGAGTTATGTTGATAATTCAACCTGTGCTTCAGAATATAGTGGGTTGCATAATACTCAGATCTGTTTTTCCGGGGGAGATTCACCCACGATGAATAATGGTGTTTGTTCCGGGGATTCCGGTGGACCGATTTATTGGAATGACAGCGGTACGCTGCGTCAAGTTGGTATAACCAGCTTTGGGCCGACGATTTGTGGTTCCGGTTCGATTACTGGCGTTTTTACCGAAGTGGCTGATTATGACGCTTGGATAACCAATGTATTGAATGGCACGATTACGCCAAACTATATTGCAACGGATGCAAAACGTCTGGCGTATTATCAGACACAGATTTTATCTCAAGTAGATTTGAGTACCGCAACCAGTAGTGATGCTAGTTCAGGCGGTAGCTCGGGCGGTTCGATGGGATGGTTCTTGTTGTTATTGTTATCAGGTGTATTGGGATATCGACAGAGATCAAAATTGTTGGTCGTCCTGCGTTAAGACTGGCATCTCCATCACGTCTGATGGGTTATAGTTCATGGCTGCTGCAATCGATAAAGGTTTTGCAAACCAGTAACCTTGCAGGTGAGAAGCCCCCAGCGAGTGGAATTGGCGTAACATTTTACTGTTTTCAATGCCTTCGATGACCACACTAATCTGCTCTTTCCGACATAACTTGATTAAAAACTCCAGAAACTGGCAAGAGTTATCATTTTCCATCGTCTTCATCGAGAAGTATCGGTCTATCTTGATTTGAGCAAATGGCAGGTCAAAAAAACTGTGGATAGAGCTAAAACCTGCCCCAAAGTCATCCAGAGACAGTAAAAAGCCAAGATCATTCAGTCGATTGATTTGTTGAAGCGCATATTTATGTTCATCGAGAATCACAGTTTCCGTTAATTCAAGAATAATTGAAGCAGGATTCAGCCCGGACTCTGATGTGATGCGTAACATTTCATCGGGAAAATTACTGTTCAATAACTGTAATACCGAGACATTGACGTTGACTCGGGCGGAAGCCCGGTTCGTGATGTTATAGTAATTGATGAACTGGCATGCTTTTTCAAACACTTGATAACCCAGCTCAACGATGAGACCTTTATTCTCAGCCACGGGGATGAATTCATCGGGATAAATATTACCGTAATCTTTGGAGTGCCATCTGACGAGTGCTTCAAAACTGGAGACTTTTCCGGTCGTAGTATCAATAATGGGTTGATATTTGACTGACAGACTTTTGTTTTTTAGCACACATTTTAAACCGCTTTCGATATAAAAATAGCGATCGACTTTCTGTTGCGTATGACCTTCATATACTTCGATCTGAGACTGACTTTGTTCACTGGCGAATGCACATGTTCTAAAGACAATACTCAGGATTTCTTCACTTTCAAGTTGGTGGTCACAATTAGGATAAATCCCGAGACTCATGCCGTTGGCAAAGAGGGTATTTTGTTGTGCCATGCAGGTCTGATAACGAAGCACGAATTGAGCACACATCATTCTGAGAGAAGTATGTGATACCGAACCTCTGAACAGTATTGCGTAGGTATCCAGACTCACCCGATAAAGCGTTGCGTATTCGTGAGGAAAGACTTTGGCCGCGGATTTGATATTCTTGATGACATTTTTGAGGAGAGCGGAACCGTATTCGACCATGTAGGATTGCAACTCGTGAATTTGGATATAAATGACTGAAAAGTCGTTATCTGGTGATTGAACGAGTAAATTCAGATCTAACAGTAGTTTTCTCAGATTGAACAGGGCAGAGCTATTATCATAGAAAGCGGCTTCCTTGAGATACGTTTCCATCACTTTTTTATCAGAGATATCCCGGTGACTCCCGACAATGTAAGTTTCACCCTTCTCAATCAAACAGACCGCACTCCTTTCGATCCATAAGTAATCACCGTCAGTTTTTTTTACCCGATATTGTGTGAGCATCCGTTGTTCAAAAGTATCGATATGGTCGTTGACTTGGTTGACCAGTAATTCCTGATCGTCAGGATGAACAAGCGCATACCATGCGGAGGCATGAATAGTGGGTGACTGAATACCAAACTGGACATAAAAATCAGGATTGTAGAATGTCAGAAGGCCTTCTGCATCCATATGGAATATCCCCTCATTGAACACATCAAAAATATGAATGAGGCGTGTTTTATATTCGTTGTTGGGCGGCTGAACGTGTACCGCTTCCCCCAAGTCTTTTTGCATGAAATTGAAGGCTCCTTGACGCCAGCCTATATGTTCGCCAATATTATTATTCTCATCAATATTATTTGCCCAAGTTATTAGTATCAGTGTAATTGATATAAATAAAAATAAATGATTGAGCTACTTTGTCAGGATGAGGGTGAAATGTGATATTCATTCCAAATTTCGCCATTTACTAGCCATTTGTACAGTAATATATGCCTTACATTTCTGCTTGCCTTAATGATTCGCTTCCGGTGATATTTGATAGGCTTTTGTACCCCACAGTGGGACCGTTGAGATACTATGTTTGAAGCTGCCGGAAGTTTCTTTGGTTGAGTAAGAAACATAGATCAGCGTTTGCGTTTTTGGATCATATATTCTTCGCATTTTCATTGATTTAAAGAAAATACTTTTAGATTTTTTGAAAATCACTTCCCCTGAATCGGACTTGTCAATTTTTGCGATCATTGCTGGGGTGATTTCTCCTGTTTGTCGGCAGGCAATCGATGAATCTGATGGGTCTGATAAACTGAGATCAGCTTCAATGCTGGCAATATGACAAGTCACACCAGTCACGATAGGATCAATGAGCTGATTGATTTTGATATCTTGGGTTGTAAATAGACCTAAACTGACATCGCCCACTTCGCTGTTGTCACAGGCGGTAAGCCCCAGAGAAAGTAATGACGCGATGAATATATTCTTGAATCTCATGTTTGGTTTCCAGCCGTCAAATGAGTAACGTTCATCATATCAAGATATTCGGTGATTCCCAAATAAAGTGAGTCGGGTAAAGGGATTACCGTCGTATGGCATCTGAATATCACGGTGAAATGATGATGTTCATTGTTGAGGACTTCGCGACGTGATCAACTCAAGTGCCACTTTTATCCCCTTTTCGGCACAGATTCGAGTAAGATGGTGCATCTCCCTGATATTGAAATGATAGGGTTTTATGAATATCGCACAAATAAAAAACCAGTGGTTATCGGCTCAAGTGGATGTTGCATATCCAACGCCCCAAAGTTTAGCGGGGCGTGATCTTTATCTGGCATCAGTTCAGCAATGCGCATATCAAGATATTGATTTAAAGACGATGACTGAGTTGATGCCTCAGGATGTTTATCGCGTTGATTTTCATCGTTTAACGGTCATGTTTGCTCAACTCCAAGCCGAGCAATACCACACTTCAACAGAAAAAGAAGCCATTATCGAGTTTTTTACACAAATTATCTATTCACCGCCTTGTGAATTGTATCTTGGTTTTGAACAGGGCCAACCCGTTGCAGCCGGGATTTTAACCCAGACAGAAACTGATGTGCTGGTGTCGGATTTAGTCATTGTGGAGACTTGTTCCGCTTACGACGTTCCGCTTGATTTTGCATATCAGATTTTACAGCATAGTCGAGTGAATGAGGCCGCCCGAGCTTGCCGCGTCGAGTTAAAGGCATCGACGTGCTGACGGAGTAACTCATATATTTTGAGTTCGAA
The DNA here is from genome assembly GCF_023920225.1 of Vibrio gazogenes. Lineage (NCBI taxonomy): Bacteria > Pseudomonadati > Pseudomonadota > Gammaproteobacteria > Vibrionales > Vibrionaceae > Vibrio > Vibrio gazogenes. Next base: position 836,656 of record NZ_CP092588.1, on the reverse strand, counting down.
AATAAATTATTTCTTGTCCTTGATCATAAAAGAATGGCTTAAGATTGATTAAAAAATAAAATAAAGTTGAAACATTCAAAAAATGTTGAATAATGGAACGGTTGATTGTTAGGCGAAGCATTTGCTTCAATATTCATTTGAATACAGGATAAAACCTTATGTCGAACTCGTATGTGTTGGTCGTTAATTCAGGTAGTTCATCCCTTAAATTTGCAGTGATTGATGCTCAAAGCGGTGAAGCCATTGTGAGTGGATTAGGTGAGTGTTTCGGGTTGCCCGAGGCGGTTATCAGCTGGAAATATCAGGGTGAAAAAACTGAGGAGATGATCGATTATCCTGATAATCATCACCAACATGCGGTTGATCGGATTGTCAAACTGATAGATTCACTTGGATTGAGTGACCAAATCATTGCCGCCGGACACCGGATTGTTCATGGAGGTGAAAAATTCACTTCGACGGTTCGAATCAATGAACAGGTCGTTGACGAAATTGAGCAATTGGCGGAGCTGGCACCTTTACACAATCTCGCCCATGGCAAAGGCATTCGTGCTGCGATGAAAGCATTCCCTTCGCTCCCTCAGTTTGCCGTGTTCGATACTGCGTTTCACCAAACCATGCCGCCAAAAGCCTACAGATATGCAATTCCGACTGAACTATACGACAAATATGCAATTCGCCGTTATGGTTTTCATGGCACCAGCCATTATTATGTCAGCCGTGAAGCAGCAAAAATGCTGGGTAAAGATGTCAATGCCACCAATGTCATTTCTGTTCATTTGGGTAATGGTGCATCGGTCTGTGCGATTCAGGATGGGAAGTGTGTCGATACGTCGATGGGATTCACTCCGCAGGCTGGATTGATGATGGGGACGCGCTGCGGTGACATTGACCCGGCTGTGATTGAGTTTTTATTAAAGAAAGGCTGGTCACAAGACCAAGTGTTCGACACCTTGTATAAAAAGTCAGGCTTTTTGGGTGTATCCGGCTTTACTTCCGATGTTCGTGGTGTGTTAGAAGCGATGGAACAGGGCAATGAAGATGCCAAACTTGCTTTTGACGTGTTTACCTATCGAGTCGCAAAATATATTGCTTCGTATATGATTCCGCTTCAGCGCGTTGATGCGATTATATTTACTGGCGGAATTGGTGAAAACGCACTGCCGATTCGGCGCGAAATTTTGCATGCTTTGCGGGTGTTCGGATTCGTGGAAGATGAAGCCGGTAATGAAGCAGCTCGATTTGGTCAGTCTGGTGTGATTGCTCACTCTGAAATGTTCAATACAGTTGCGATGGTGATTCCAACCAATGAAGAATTGGTTATTGTACAGCAATCCATTGCATTACTAGGTTAATATTACTAGATATCATTGATACTCAAGTATTGCAGGCCAACCTTTGATGAGGTTGGCCTTTTTTATACCTGTGTTCCGAAGCAGGGCGAAAGACACTGACGTATTTTTATGAAAGATTTTCAAAAACATGAAAATATTTTCAAATATTAGCAAATGAATCTCCAAAATAGCGTAATATTTTGTGATTATTATCAAATTTCTTTGTGCAATATCATCAAACAAGTCTTTATAACTAGATGAATTGCAATAACTTATCTGAGTTGTGTTGAATTTTATAGGTTAATGTGAATTCTAGCGATGTTTTCAGCTGTTTCATTGTTTAATATTTTTAATAGTCAAGTGATTTAAAATAAATCTACTCGGCGAGTTTTTTTCAAGACTGTTTTATTCTAATGAATTTAAGGCACGCGAGTGCCTTTTTTTTACTCATGTGATATTGAAGAGCTGTAATATGAACCTTAATTTAATTGTATCTAGAGTCTATCTGGGGTTTTTTACTATTATTCTAACCATGTTAATTTCAGCGGGTGCATTATTAAATAGTAATCATAAAGTTTCTGCCAATATGGAATTTATGTTGAAACAATCAGCACCATTCATATTACGTTCGGGTGAATTGACGATTAACTATTTGAATATTGATCGTAGTATGATGTCATATTTATCAACGCTATACCCAGAGGATTTAGAGCCTTTAAGCCAGTCCATTCATCAATCAATGCAAGATTTTCAGACCAAGCTTGCATGGTTCAAGGAGCTTCCTGACCCCGATCATCGCATTGGTGTATTTATCGAGAAAATAGAATCGACAGCGGAGAAGACATTTCAAGATATCAATATGATACTGAATGATTATAAGGCATATCTGGAGACGAAAGATAAAAATGTAAAGCAACGGGCACTACTTCAATCGCTCATTATGCAAATTAACAATAATTTGTTAGAAAATCTTGCCGCAGAAAATCAGCCTGATGCACGTCAGTCGATTGAAGCGCTGCTCACCCAGATTGGCTTGCTGGTTGGTGAAGTGAATGAAGCGTTTTCTTTACAAGATGTGATTGAGACGCGCGCATTAGAGCGGCGCTTTAAAATACGGAAAACGCGCCTAGATAAAGCGATTGCAACGTTCCAGTCGGCCTCTCCCTCATTTTTTCGTCAAAGTGAAACACCACTGAAGCTACTGGGGCAGCAAGCCTTCTCCGCTGATGGGGCTGTCTCAAGGCATATTGCGACGGTTGAACTCTATGACCAACTGACCGAACAGCAAAGTGACGTCAAATTAGATATTGATGCACAATTGAAAAATATTGATGATTTTTCAACTTATGCAACTCAAATCGCAGAGCAACGCTATGTTGAATCAACAGATCAGGCGAAGGAATCCGTGATTACACTGGTGATATTGTCGATTGCGTCAGTCGTAATTGCACTCTTGATCGGCATTGTGATCGCGACCATGATTCGCAGACCAAGCAGACGCCTGCAACGCGTACTTGGTCAGGTTGCAGAAAAAGATCTCAGTTCACGTGTCAATTATCAAACCAATAATGAATTTGGCATGTTATCTAAGGCGGTGAATCTGGTCATCGATGATTTATCCCATATCATTCATCAAATGCGCTCAACCGCGAAGCAACTTAACCATGCTTCTCTCGATAATCAACAGACCAGTGAAGAACTCAGTCTGGCTATTGCAGAACAAACCTCACAAACCGCATTGACGGCTACAGCAATGGAAGAAATTGAGTACACAGTGAAAGATATTTCAGAGTCGGTCAGTGAGACGTTATCTATCGCAACCATTGCTGTGAACGGTTCGAATTCAGGGCAGGTATTGATGCAGAAAAATGTTGAGCTATTGAATCACTTATCTCAGCGCTTGAGAGATTCGACCCAAACGATATATCAGCTAGAAGGCTATTGTGCCGGTATCGAGTCAATTCTGGATATTATTTCTAATATTTCTTCACAAACGAATTTGCTCGCTCTAAATGCAGCGATTGAGGCGGCAAGAGCCGGAGAACAAGGCCGTGGTTTTTCTGTGGTTGCAGATGAAGTGAGAGGGTTAGCTGAAAAAACCACAGCAAGTACCCAAGAAATACAGTCAAAAATTGAACAGCTACAACAAAGTTCTGTTTTAGCGGTGAAACAGATATCGGAATGTGTGGATGATATGGAAAATTGTATCATTCAAACTCAGGATGTCGATGCATCTTTAAATGAGGTGCATATTAATCTGAATAAAATTGAAGAGCGTAGTCATAAAATATCAGCATCGACGGAGCAGCATCAGTTTGCTGCAATTCAAGTCAAGGAAAATATTAATAAGATTCAGGCGTTGTCTCATCAAAATATGATTCGATCTGAAAATTTAGCAGAACAAAGTAAAGCATTAGAACAAATGGCGGAATATCAATCTAAACTCACATCCTCGTTTAAATTATGATAAGCAATTCAATTAGTATTCAGTGTGAATAAAATAAACGCACTGAATATGTAGGGTTTTTTATGCCATGAATGATAATAATCATACCGATGTGAAATGATTTCATGACTTATTAGAAAACTGCAAAGCTTTTCAATTTTTTCTTAATCGCTAAATAAATTTCAGGTTTACCGTGATTAACATCACGCTTAAGTGACCAATAATCTTGAATACTCAAGTTGTAAGCGATTTCAAGCAGAGGTTTATTTGGTCACGATTAAACATGTATCAGAACGTGCAGGTGTATCACAAGCAACCGTTTCCAGAGTCATCAATGGGTCAACCCGAGTCAGTCGGGAAAAACAGTTAAAAGTTGAAAGAGCCATTAAAGAATTAGGTTATCGCCCCAACTCTATTGCTCAGGCATTGGCTTCTAGCCGTACAGAAAGTGTTGGTATTGTTGTTCCCGAATTAGGTGGCCCGTTTTATTCTGGGATATTACAAAGTATTGAAGGACAACTACGTCAACTCGGTTATCATGCGGTTATTACTGCGGGGGCAAATACCGAGCAAAGTCAAAAAGAAGCCGTTGAATTTCTTTTAGGCCGCCGGGTTGATGCGCTTATTCTTCATACTCAACAACTCGATGATGATTATTTAATCATGTTAGAAGAACGCGGGTTACCGATTATTTTAATTAACCGGGTCGTCCCTGAAATGGTGACCAGTTGCATCGATATTGATAATGAAGCCGGTGGTTTACTCGCAACACAATATTTAATCAAAATGGGGCACAGACATATTGCTTGTATTACAGGACCATTGAATAAATCGGATGCGAGAGGACGCTTGCAAGGTTATAGAAAGGCGTTGGAAAATGCTGGGTTGGAATATAACGAAATGTTGGTATCTGAGGCTGGATTTACCGAAGAAACAGGGATGAGTGCCATGAAAAAACTGCTCAATCGCGGATGTCCGTTTTCTGCTGTGTTTGCCGCAAATGATCATATGGCATTCGGTGCACGTGAAGTGCTGAAATCGGTCGGACTTTCGGTTCCGGATGATATTTCGTTAGTTGGCTTTGACAATATTCTTTTTGCTCGTTATCTCACACCGGGATTAACAACTATTGATTTTCCGATTGAGCAAATGAGCAAAGAAGCAGTAAAACTCGCGATTCATAAACTTAATAAAAATAAATCTGATGTGAATCTTAAACTTGTACCTTCTCTAGTCATTAGAGATTCAGTCAAGAACGTAATAAATACCCTATAAGTTATTTAAGGATAAATGATGAAAATAAAAGCCTTAACACTCACCTCGGTTGTTCTGATGGGAATCGTGTCTGCGCCTTCTTTTTCTGCGGATGCGGATAAGCGTATTCGCTTTGATGGATTTCCGGATTTTGATAGCAGCCTGAAAGTGATATTGCCTGATTTCGAGAAAAAGACAGGGATTCATGTTGATACCCTCATGAATAACCACGGTGACCATCACACCAAGCTCACCACCAACCTAGCGACAGGATCGGGTGCCGGTGATGTGATTGTTGTTGATGTCGAGAAAATCGGTCCATTCGTCGCTTCCGGTGGTTTGGTTGATCTGTCTAAAAAATATGGTGCCGATCAGTACCAAGACCGTTTTGCGCCTTATGCCTGGTCTCAAGGAAAAGGCGGCGATGGTGATATCTATGGTATGCCGATGGATTTAGGTCCGGGTGTAATGTATTACCGCACCGATATTTTTAAAAAAGCCGGGCTCAAAGTTGATGATGTGATCAAAAGTTGGGACTCGTACATTGCTGCGGGTGAAAAACTCAAAAAAATGGGTGTTCAGTTAATTCCTTCCGCTGCTGATGTTGCCCAAACTATTATTTTTACCACGGTTCCCGAAGGGGACGGGATTTATTTTGATAAAGATGGCCATTCGCTCGTCACCTCTGAGCGTTTTGTGCATGCGTTTCAAGTAGCCAAAGAAATTCGTGACAAAGGCTTAGATGGTCGAATTTTGGCTTGGTCAAATGAATGGTATGAAGGCTTCCGTAAAGGGACTTTTGCAACCCAATTGTCAGGGGCTTGGTTGCTCGGCCATTTACAGAACTGGATCGCACCGGAAACATCAGGCAAATGGGCTGTGTCGCATTTACCGGATGGAATTTACGGTAGTTGGGGCGGCTCGTTCTTGTCCATTCCTAAGCAATCTAAACATCAGGATGAAGCGTGGGAGCTGATTAAATACATGACGACCAATCGTGCCATCCAACTGAAGCACTTTGCAACGATTGCAGCATTCCCTGCCAACGTCACCACATACGATGATGACATGTTTAAAGAGAAAATTGATTTTCTGGGGGGTCAACAGGCTCGGTTGTTATTTGCTGATGTCGCACGACATATCAAACCGGTTCAACCGTCAAAAGGCGATCATATTGCTCGTTCAATTATTTTCGAAAATGCACTGATGGAAGTGCTTGATGAAAATAAAGACATCAAAACTGCTTTAAAAGAAGCTGAGCGTTTAATTAAACGTCGTACTCGTAATCTTTAATTCATGTATTTGTATGTATACAAGGAAGTCATTATGACTTCCTTGTAAAGAGGTTGTAATTATGAAGCATTCGTCAAGAGATGAAAATAGAAGCCCATCGGATGAGCGTTTTTTAAATCGATATTTGAAAGCGCTTACACCCTATGGTTTTTTATTCCCGTTCTTATGTATTTTTTCGGTGTTTGGCGTCTTTCCGTTAGTTTTTTCAGTTTATCTTTCATTTCACGCATGGAACCCTGTTGAAGGTTTAGAGGCGATGAAATTTGTCGGGTTTGAAAATTATTCAATCGCTTTAACCGACCCGTGGCTTTGGCGTTCACTCGAAAACACATTTTGGCTCGCGATTACTTCCGGTGTCGCACAACACCTGATTGCGATTCCGGTTGCTTATATTTTGGTCTCAATGGCAGATCGACTCCGCCATTGGTTAACGTCTGCTTATTTTCTACCTTACATTACTTCCACCGTTGCAGCGTCACTGATCTTTTTTAATATGTATTCGCCCCATTCAGGCATTATTAATCAGACGCTGACTTCACTGGCTGATAGCTCTTTATTCGGCTGGGCTTTTGCGTGGGTTAATCAATTCCAGCCGATCCGTTGGCTTGATGATGCAACCATGGTGAAACCATCCATCGCGATTATGGTGTTCTGGAAATACACCGGTTTCAATATCGTTTTATATACCACCGGCCTGATGACGATCCCGAAAGATATTTTAGAAGCAGCCCGAATGGATGGTGCCAATGCTCTCCGTCGTTTCTGGAGTATTTCACTGCCGATGATTCGTCCTTTTATCTTCTTTGCCGTCACCATGACGATTATCGGCAACTTACAACTGTTTGAAGAACCATTTGTTCTGACCCGTGGTACGGGTGGTACCGGACAGTCAGGTTTAACGATTTCAATGTATCTCTACAAAGTGGGTTGGGAATGGTTAGAAATGGGCACCGCGTCTGCAATTTCATGGCTGCTGTTTGCGCTGATTGCGACATGTACTTTGATTCAATTTTTCTTCTTCGGCAAGAAAGGACTGGGGGAACAATAAAATGTTGACGAACTCATTAGAGGCAAAACCTTCGGGCCTGAATGCTTTAAAACCGAGTGATACAACCATCGCGGTGATGACCAAACTATTCATGATTGTCTTAGCGTTTATTTTAATTATTTCGGCAATTGTGACGGTTTTTCCGTTTGTTTGGTCAGCGCTGTTATCCACCCGTGATCGGACTGAAATTTTTGGCTCGGGGATTAGTTTTGCGATTGGAGATAGTTTGGCGATCAACTATGCCAAGCTACAAGAAATCATGCCATTTTGGCAGGCGATGTTTAATTCGATCTATGTTGCCTTCCTCGGCACTGCGATATCGCTGCTCTTTTGTAGCATGGGCGGTTATGCGTTTGGTGTGTTTCAGTTTAAAGGGAAGAAACTCATGTTCGGCATGCTCGTCGGCTCAATGATGATTCCGCCGGTGCTGAGCCTGATTCCTTATTTCATGATTATTAAGTTTCTTGGTTTGTTAGATAACCACATTGCGGTATGGCTACCGTTTACGACCACCCCCTTCGGGATTTTTCTGATGCGTCAACATATTGTGGCGTCGGTGCCGAAAGAGTTGTTAGAAGCGGCAAAACTTGATGGTGCCGGTCAACTGCGAACTTACTGGAGTGTGGTCTTGCCGTTGATGAAACCGGCTTTGGCAACATTAGCAATCGTTCAGTTTGTCTTCTTCTGGAACATGTTTATGCAGCCTTTAGTGGTGCTGACAACACCTGAGAATTACGTCATCACCCAGGCGCTCCGTAGTGTGCAGGGGATCCCGAATACCCCTTGGGGCGCGGTGATGTTGGGGACAACAATTTCGATTCTGCCTCTCGTCGTGACTTACTTGTTTGCGTCTAAACAGATGATTAGCGGGCTCACGTCCGGTGCAGTGAAAGGTTAAGATTTTTAAAGGTTATGAGCATGAATAAATACGAACTTCCTCAAGACTCTCAATTACGTCATAAAGATTTTGTTTTTGGTGTGGCAACGTCGTCCTATCAGATTGAAGGGGGAGCTGCAGAAGGCGGACGGACGCCGTCGATATGGGATACATTCTGTAACAAACCCGGCAAAGTGGATAACGGTGACAACGGTGATCAAGCCTGTGACCATTACCATCTTTGGCAACAAGATATTGAAATGATCAGTGATTTAGGCGTCGATGCTTATCGTTTATCGATTGCCTGGCCACGAATTCTTCCGGAAGACGGTGTCGTCAATCCGCAAGGTTTAGCGTTTTATGAACAAATTATCGACGCATGCCATGCCCGGGGGATGACGGTATACGTCACGCTGTATCACTGGGATCTGCCACAATATCTCGAAGATAAAGGGGGCTGGCTCAACCGTGAAACGGCGTATAAGTTTGCTGAGTATGCGGATGTCGTCAGCCGTCATTTCGGCGATAAAATCGAAGTTTATACCACACTCAATGAACCGTTTGTGGCTGCTTTCTTAGGCTACCGCTGGGGGATTCATGCGCCGGGCGTTGTCGGTGAACGTGAAGGTTTCTTGGCCTCTCATCACCTGATGTTAGGACATGGTTTAGCCATGCCGGTATTGCGTAGAAATGCCCCAAATGCGAAACATGGGGTGGTATTCAGTGCATCACCGGCTTACCCCTTGGACGATAAAGATATCGGTGCCGCGAATTATTCAGATGCTGAAAATTATCAATGGTTTATTGATCCGGTGCTGAAAGGCGAATATCCGGCTTTAATCACGGAACATCAGGCCATGCATATGCCGATGATTCTGGAAGGGGATCTTGAGATTATTTCTGCACCCGTCGATTACATTGGTATCAATTACTATACCCGGAATGTGGTTCGTTATGATGAGAATGGTGAGATCAAAACCGTCCCTCAGCCTGAGAATGAGCATACCTATATCGGTTGGGAAATGTATCCTCAAGGCTTGACGGATTTACTCGTCCGTTTGAATGAGCGTTATGACAATATTCCACCCATTTATGTGACTGAGAATGGTGCGGCCACCAATGACACTTGTGTGGACGGTCAAGTTAACGATGAACAACGTGTTCGTTATTTTCAAACGCATCTTGAAGCCATCGATCAGGCCATCAAATCCGGTGTGCGAATCGACGGCTATTTTGCCTGGAGTTTAATGGATAATTTTGAATGGGCATTTGGTTATCGTCAACGATTCGGATTGGTTTATGTTGATTATCAGACCCAAGAGAGAACCCTGAAACAAAGCGCTATTGCTTATAAAAATATGTTGTTAGAGCGAGCCGAGGAGAACAAGTAATGGCTAAAGTTGAATTCAGAAACATCAAGAAATCTTTCGGTGATGTTGATGTCGTGAAGCATTTTGACTTCACAGTGAATGATGGTGAGTTCGTTGTATTCCTTGGCCCGTCAGGTTGCGGTAAATCAACGACATTGCGGATGTTGGCCGGGCTTGAAAGTATTACCTCCGGTGATATTTATGTCGGAGATAAACTGATCAATAAAGTAGATGCGAAAGACCGTGATCTAGCCATGGTTTTCCAAAGTTATGCGCTCTATCCCCACATGACGGTTTACGAAAATATTGCATTCGCGTTGAAACTCAAAGGAATGGCTAAAAAGGACATCGATACAGAAGTCCGCAAATCCGCAAAAATGCTGGAGCTGGAACCATTACTGGATCGTAAACCGAAAGAGTTATCGGGAGGCCAGCGTCAGCGGGTCGCGATGGGACGCGCGATGGTTCGTACACCGAAAGTCTTCTTATTTGATGAACCGCTCTCTAACCTTGATGCGAAATTACGGGGTGTGATGCGTGAAGAGATTAAACAACTTCACCGTGAGCTGAAAACAACGACAATTTATGTCACCCATGACCAGATTGAAGCCATGACACTCGCGGATCGGATTGTGATTTTGAAAGATGGGTATGTTGCGCAAGTGGGGACACCAACCGATGTCTTCCAACGACCTGCCAATAAATTCGTTGCCCAGTTTATCGGTAGCCCATCGATGAACATGTTGGATGCGAAGCTCATCAACCAAGAGGAAGCATTTTATATTCAATTGGGCGACAATCTGATTCCACTGCCTGAACGATTTAAAGCACTCGCTTCGAAAAACTTAGCATTACATTTGGGCGTTCGTCCGACGGACATTCATTTACGTGCGCAACATATTGACCATGGTCGTGTATTTCCATTCTCCGTGAAAATTAAAGACAAAGAATTACTCGGTGCCAGTATTTTGTTGAAAACTGAAATTGCGGGCCAACCACTCACAGTGGAAACACAAGCGGCTGAAGTGAATACGGATGAATTAGAACTTTATTTGGATTTGGATTCAATTCATTTATTTGATGCATTAAGTGAAAATTCTTTAGCCAGTTAGTGTCGCTATTTTAAATATAAAGTAGCGTTTAAATCACAATATATTGAAATCAATTGCTCCCTTTACTAATAAAGGGGGCTAGGGATAGTCATGATGAAATTCGGATATTTTGACGATAAACATAAAGAATATGTTGCCACTACACCCTGTACACCAATCAAATGGTGTAATTATGTAGGAACCTTAAATTTTGGTGGTTTAGTCGATAGTAACGGCGGTATTTTACTCTGTAAGGGCGATCCTGCTCTGAATCGTATCACCAAATATATTACCCAGATGCCAAATGCCGATTTTAAAGGCTCGACGTTATATTTAAAAGTTCGTCATCAAAATGGGGACGTTACGATTTTTTCGCCCTTTTATACACCGACCCTGAAGCCGTTGGATAAATTTGAAAATCATACCGGACTGTCTTACACCACCATTATTGCCGAAGCGTATGGTGTGCGATGTGAGAGCACCTTCTTTGTTCCGAAACAAGATCCGGTGTTACTGCAAGATATTAAGATCACCAATATTTCCGGTGATGATTTGCATGTCGATGTCATTCCGGTGGTTGAATTCACCCACTTTGATGCATTAAAGCAACTGGTCAATGCTGACTGGGTCCCTCAGACGATGATCTTGAAAGCGCATCAACAAGCGCAGGGACATACCGTTTTGGAACAGTATGCGTTCATGAAGCGAGACTATGCGGTGAATTTATTGACCGCGGACCGGCCAGCGACGTCATTTGACGGTGATCGCCAGCAATTCCTCGGGAATCGCGGTTATGGGAGCTGGGCGGCACCTGAAGCATTAAATGGTGCTGAACTGACCAACAGCGAGTGCTTACGCGGGGATAATATCGGGGCTTTGAACTTACGTTTAGGCTGGCTGAAGCCACAGCAAACCGAGCGTACCGTTGTTCAGTTGACCCAAATGGAGAGTCTCGATATCGCGCAGCCGATGTTAGAGAAATATCGTGATCATCACGTCGTCGATCAGGCTTTTGCTGAGTTGAGTGAATTCTGGGATGACTATTTGTCGGCCATTCAAGTCACCACACCTGATCCGGCGATGAACTCGATGCTCAATGTACATAACCCTCGCCAGTGTCATACCACTAAAAACTGGTCTCGCTATTTATCGCTGTATCAGCTTGGCTATGGGGCGCGTGGGATCGGATTCCGCGATTCATCACAGGATATTCTGGGTGTGATGACCCACATGCCTGAAGAAGCCCGGGAATTTATCGAACGTTTACTCTCGGTGCAAAATACCGATGGCTCTGCCATGCATCAATTTTTCCCTTCAACGATGGAAGCCAATGCCGGTGACTCGCGTGAAGAGGAAGACCGCCCGGATTATTATGGGGATGACCACCTGTGGATCGTCTTTGCCGTCACTCAATATGTTAAAGAAACCGGCAATGCGGATTTTCTCAATCAAACCATTCCTTACTATCAAAAAGATAAGCAGGGCAAGCCGCTTGAAACGGGAACCGTTTGGGATCACCTCTGCCGCGCGATTGCGTTTACACAAACGCATACCGGTCAACATGGTTTGCCACTTCTGGGCTTTGCGGACTGGAACGACACGGTGAATCTACCGACGGGGGCTGAGTCACTGATGGTCGCCAATATGTACGGTAAAGCGTTATTGGATATGCTCGATCTGTGTCAACTACGCGGTGAAACGTCGCTCGCACAGCGTTATCAAGATCAATATGAACAGATGCAACATATCGTCAATCAGCATGGCTGGGACGGGGCGTGGTTTGTCCGTTACTTTGATGAGAAAGGGGCGCCGATCGGATCGCATACCAATGCTCAAGGACAGATCTATACCAATGGACAAAGCTGGCCGGTGATTTCTGGGTTTGCAACGCCTGAGCGTGCCTCGCAAGCGCTCGATGCCGTCTATACAAAATTAAATACTGCCAATGGGATTAAACTTTCGACGCCCGGATATAACGGATTCTCGCCCGAATTGGGTGGGGTGTCTACGTATCCGCCCGGAGCGAAAGAGAATGGCGGGATCTTCTTGCATGCGAACCCATGGATGATGATTGCTGAAACCAAGGTCGGCAATGGTGATCGCGCTTACCAGTATTACCGACAAATTAATCCGGCTTCTAAGAATGATCAAGTCGAGGTTTTTGAGTCCGAGCCTTACTGTTACCCGCAAAATATATTGGGAGATGAGCACCCGCAATTTGGTTTAGGCCGTAATGCATGGCTGTCCGGGACTTCATCATGGACCTACGTTGCCGGTACGCAGTGGATTTTGGGGGTTCGCCCTGAAATTGATGGTTTACGCGTTGATCCTTGTATCCCCCGTGATTGGCCTGAATTTTCCGTGCAACGAAAATTCCGGGGCGCAATTTATCAAATTCATGTCGTCAATCCGCATCAAGTCAATCAGGGCGTAACGGAGATGCGCGTCGATGGTGTTGTGATTCAAGGTAACAAAGCACCGGTATTTACCGATGGTGTGCATCACATCGAGATTACGTTAGGTCAATGATATTAGACGAATGATAAATAAAGGGCACCTCGGTGTGCCCTTCCATCTCAAAACACATAATTAATATTTTTCAAGCGTGTGACATATTTAATTACGATGGATATGAATGATGAATAACAAAATACCCTATACAAGTTATTATGGGCTTGCGAGTGAACTCTGTAGTCAGGGCGAAGCCGTTGAGTTTCTTCAACCGTGGTATAAGCCCGTTTCGACCACGCCAGAAAATACGGGAATGGCTGTCGGTGGCATTGGCTCGACATTTACACTGACCCCAAAAGGTGAGACCCCGAATTTCAGTTTTATTCCCGGTATCTATATTGACTGTTCCCAAGAACAAATTAATTTTAATGATTTTTATATATCCGTCATGGATGATCTTGATGTTGATAATCTCCGCATCCATCATCTTGAGGATTTAGAGCGGTTCCTGACATTTTATCCCGTCACTGTTGCTGGTGTTGAGCTCGAAATCGATAATGAATCTAATACGTTATCAAGAATTAAACAGGGTCTGCGTGGGTTAAATTTCTATCTTGAGAATCAGGAACGATTTGCACGTTGGCAGATTGAATTTACCGAGAAAACTCAGCGTTTAATTCACCAAGCACCTCAGGCACTGGAAACTCAGCTCTGGGTCGCGATGGAGTTTTTTAATGGGTTATTGGTCAACGAGTCAGCCGAAGTATCCTCTCTGGCGTCTCGTCGCATCGCTGATATTGATGTCGTAAAATCAGAAGATATTCACTATCAAGCCTTATACCCGATTGCACAGTATGAGTACACCCACTTTGATGAGGTGAAAGTACGCCGTAAAGTGGTGTCACCGATCATGAAAGGGGATGAAAAACTGTGTTCTCTGCCGCTGCACTGGAATCACTTCCATTTAGAAAACCGTTCCGGGGTCACCAAGTTAGTCACGTTAGCGCAGCCTTTTGATAACCTGATTGGTTCCACCTATCAGAAAAGCCGTCAAGGTGTTCAGGATTCATCATGTTCACTGGTTCGCAACGCGATTCAGCAGCAGCATCACGCCGCAAAAATAAGTGATGAACAGCAACAGTTTATTGGCGTGAGTTTAACCAGTGATTCTCCATATCAATCAGATATTGAAGGGGAAGTTTTATATGGGGTTGTGGCAAATCACGCCGATCTGAATTCGGGTAAAGTCACGATTACCGTGAAGCCGACCCTGTATGGCTCGCAGTTGGATGATGTGTTAGTTGCGGCATTAAATATCGGGCGCACCAATCGCTATTTTGACAGTGGGACTTACACCGGGCGCGAACCCCTGTCAGCCTTAGTGGTTGTTCAAGTCGAATTACAGCCCGGAGAGTCGCTGGATTTAAGATTTTTACAAGTGATGGATCACAGTAAAATTTGGTTGGACAACTGGCATTCCGAAAAGGCCTATAGCCGCTTTTTCCCGGCACGTGACAGAGCGACACTGATGGCGACCGAAATGCTGTCGCAACTGGAGTCGATTGAAGAACGCATCATCCGGCAACAAATCGCGCTCTATGACTCGGTTGCCCAACAGATGAAAGCACGCGAGAGCGCGGTCAGCTTTTCCACCATGGCGATGAATACCTTATCGTTTCTTGCGGAGTCAACGGTTTGGGACTGTCATGATCGGTTTTTAGTCAAAGAATGTGTGGATTACCCATTTTTCAATTCGCTGGATGTCTATTTCTATGGTTCTTTTGCGATTCTTTATCTGTTGCCACGTTTAGATGGCAAAGTCATGGAAGCATTTGCGCAGGCCATTTTGTCTGAGGATGAGACACCTCGACGTTATTGGGAGTATGCCGAACGGCCTTTTGCTGATGTGAGTGATGATAAGTATCTAGGGGTTCGTGCTGTTTACGGTGCCGTTATTCATGATTTAGGGAGCCCGTTTGATATCCAGCCGGATGCTTATAGCTGGCATAACGTTAAAGAATGGAAAGACCTCGCACCTAAATTTATTTTAATGGTTTATCGTCATTATCAGGAGACCGGCAATCACGCGATCATTGAGGCTTGCTGGCCTGCGGTGCAAGAAAGTATCAATTATTTGTCTTCTTTGATTGAACCCGGTGACACATTGCCATTAGTGCATGGAACCGATGATACCTTTGATAATCTCTCTTCACATGGTGTTGCCATTTACTGTGCGAGTTTGTGGGTTGCAGGGCTTCAGGTGGCGAGTCAATTAGCCCAAATGATGGGAGAGCAACAACTCTCAAGCGAATATCAACAACGTGCGGATGCCGCTCTTGAAACCTTAGAACAGAGTTTGTGGGATGAGCAAAAAGGTTATTACCATTTCTCTGCAACCCCGATTCAAGTGAAACACCTGACAGGGCAAGATTATCAGCCTCTCCAACAGTTAGGTCTGACGTTATCGGGTGATCGTGTGGCCGATGCCCGGCTCTTGAATGACTATCTCAATCGTGTCGATCAACACAGTGAACCGTCTCGGTTTGAACAGCGATTGGATAAGAAACAGCAGCTTTTAACGATTGCTCCGCTGGCATTCAGCCAGGAATATCACGCCATGGCGATGGATTCTGATAATAGTTTCGGTGATGCGTTAGTCGCAGATACGTATTTGAAACTGATGGGGATGGATGGGCTATTTCGTCCGGATCGGGTCAATCGGACACTCGATTTTATCTACCAAACCAATTACCTAGAAAACAGTCCCCATTTGGGGGTTGCAAATATGACCCTGGCTGACGGCGCACCGCATGATGCTTTCCAGGCTCAGGATGTCTGGGGGGGTGTCCAGTTTAGTGTCGCGAGTGCGCTTAAATTAGCCGGAAAATATGATCAGGCCGAAACGTTATTGAAGACTGTTTATGATACGTTGTATCACTCCGCCAAAATTCCGTTTGCAGCACCGGAAGGATTCAATGGATCTGCCCGCGTGACCGCCAGTGATTTACAGATGTTACTTCCGCTGAATGAGGCAGAGGCAAACCAGTGCCTACAGTGTTTAAAATCGGTTCATGCGATGCTTGAAGACGGGCGTGTTAGTCCGACGCTTCGTGCTGAGAAAGCGGAATTCATGCGTGGATTTGTCGATAAGGGGCTAGATGAGACACAGGTTGAAGCACTTTATGCGTGGCTCATCAGACAAAGTATGAAATATACCGCAGGTCGTTATTTTAGACCGGGGATGATTTTTTCTTATATTTATCGTTAATCCTGTCGTTATCATAAGGGCTGATGAAATTTAGCCCTTATTCTTCACTTATTTACATCCCCAAGTAACTCCAGCGGTGATTCCGATCAGAATCGCCTCTGAATGAAGCAAACTCACTATACGCTGAATCCTACACGCCTAAAGGTGACTTGGGTGTATGACTTATGCTAAAAGTGTTTAGTGTGAGTAGATTAATATTATTAAATAGGTTGATTATGGATAAGACTAATAAGAACATGGCGCCTACCGCTTACGAAGTAGCGAAGCTTGCGAATGTATCCCCCAGTACCGTTTCCCGGTACTTTAACCGAACGTCTTATGTGTCCAATGACAAGACCGCCAAAATAGAAGAAGCGATTCGGGCGTTAGGGTATAAACCTCATATTCATGTTGGTCGCTTCGAAAAAACACGTTCGATGACAATTGGTGTGCTGGTACAAAACCCCGATAGTCCATATACCAGTAGTCTGCTGATAGATATGGAAAAGGTACTGGCCGAACATGGGTATTCACTCCTGATTTCCGTCAATAGCTGGCAGGCGACGTTAATTTCATACTCTTTAGATTATCTGCTTAAAAGCAATGTCGATGCGGTTATCATTATTTCCGGCAATGTTGATAAAAAGCTGATCCAGAAGTGCTCGGAGAAAATTCCGGTCGTTGCGGTCGGATACAATATTGAAGGGGAAAGAATTAAATCTATCTCTTTGGATAATACGATGGGAGGATATTTAGCAACACTGCATTTAATCCAGTTAGGCCATGTAAATATTGCTCATATCAAAGGGTTAGCAGATCATGATGATGCGATCTCACGGTTTGAAGGGTATAAAAAAGCACTCGATGAAGCCGGTATCGGATTCAAAGATAAACTCGTTGTCGAGGGTGATTTTAGTATCAAAACCGGATATGAGAAGATGGTCGAGCTGATTGAATCTAAAGTCTATTTTTCAGCCGTTTTTGCCGCGAATGACTTAACTGCCTATGGTGTCATTCGGGCGCTCAACGAGTATGGATTTAAAGTACCGGATGATGTTTCTGTCATCGGTTTTGATGATCTCCCCATTTCACCTTATTTTACGCCGTCGTTGACGACCTTACGACAGCCCTTAGATGAATTGGGTGCGATTAGTGCGCGATGCATTTTAAAGCTGTTAAGTGGTGAAACCGAAGTTGTCAGACTGCCACCAATTAGTTTAATTACCCGGGACTCCACGAAATCTCGTTATCAATAGTTTGTTATTCGCAGTTTGTTATTAACAACCAGTGATAAACACTCAGTTATTACAATTTGTCATTAATAATATATATCAATAGTTGTTTATGGTTGATATATAATTTTTATCAATAAAAAGGCCGGAAATATAATCATTTCCGGCCTTACAAACAAGTTTCTATGCTAGTTAGCCCCGATCATTGGTGTGCTCTGAAATCATCGAGGAAACTCGCTGTCCAGAAAAATGGCGCATTCCAGTTGACGGTCACTTCGTTCAGTGTCCATGCACCAATGTCATCTTTCCAACACGTCTGTCCGATACATTTCCCCTTCATCGATGATGCAACAGGGTCACTGAAGCTGATCGAGTTTGGGCCACCAGACAGCACACCGGGTGGTACCCGTGGTGAATTCTGATCGATTGAGTGCGCCCAGAAACGATGGTGCGGATTCATCAACGGGCGACTGCCATAACCGGATACATAAGACTGATCAAGCGGATTGCGTCCGAGAATGTAGTCCATGGCATCAATGACTGCGTCAGCGTATTTCGGATCATGAGTAAAGTCATAAGCAATACCTAAGAAGATACTCCGGTTCATGAAATTCGAGTTCGACCCCCATGTATACTCTGTTGCACTGTAAGGAATGTGGTAACCTTCTTTGGCAATTGCGCGCAGATACATATCGGCAGTATGAATAATATTCGCCCGTGCTTTTGCCTTGTCTGCCTTCGGTAACTGATTCGGTACCAGTGCCAGTGTGATTGTTCCCGCAGTGCTGACGCCTTGCCAGTAGAGATCTCCGGTTGCATTCGCATCCCCTTTAGGGGTGGTCAGGTAATAGGGTGAAGACTGAATGGCATCCCGATACTCTTTTTTACCTGTGGTGGTAAATAATTCAGCAGCAGCCCAGTAGAATTCATCACCTAATTGGGTGTCATCGTATGGACCAGAACCAACAAAGTTGTCGTAAGCATACACATTTTTGTGTAAGTTCGCGGCTTTCCATGCTTTTTCGGCTGCAACAAGGCACCGTTTGGCAAAGGCTGGGTCAGTGTCTTTCCAGACCCGTGCGCATTGTGCGGCAGTCGCCGCCAGATTGAGTGTTGCAGCGGTGGTTGGGTAGCTTAAGAAACGTTTTTTGGGATCTTTGTGAGGCGGCAGTGGCATGCCTGTCCATGCATCATCAGCAACCTTGTGGAAAACCATCCCACCGGCGTCAATCTGTGTCAGTTTCAGATGATTCAATTGTTTCGATTGGTCACCAACCGGTACCCAGACTTTCGCATGTTCAGGGGCTTGCATCGCCATCATGAAACTCATCATCCATCTGGATTCATCTAACAGGTCGTTGTATTTATTGTGATTTTCTGGGATTTTTACCTTACCGTCAGCAAACGCACTGGCTTGTTTAGGATGGGCCAGTTTTTCTCGTTCGTAGTAGTTCATCAGGGTCCAGACGGAGATGCCACCGTTGACAACATACTTCCCTTGATCCCCTGCGTCATACCATCCACCGGTCACATCTAAAGAGAAATCACATCCCGGCCAATCATTCCCTTTAGCATCGGTTTTATTAAAACAAGTGACAACCTCGGGAAGATGTCCGGCCGGACGAGCCAGATTTTTGCGCTGTACATATTCGGGCAAAATATCAATGCCGCTCCGCTGTTGATAGAAGAAAGAAAGCGCATCGTATTTCATTTTTCGGTAAATCGAGTTATCAATCGCAAAGGGATGGCTACGTTGACCATCAACTTCTAGCACTGCGTTGCTGACAGGTTTGTGAACATTGCTGAAATCGATAATTTGCACCGGCTCACCGGAGGCTTTATTCAGGCCAAATGGTGTAGTTTTTCCTTGAGCAATTTCATGGTTGTTGGCATCTAACAGTTTCCATGTTAGCGGTGATGTCTTTTGTGTGGCAATCACAGCACGCTTAGGGCCATCAACGAAGTAACCGACTTGATTGACCTGAACCTTCGAGAGGTTGGCTTTTTTGGTGTATTTAGGGCCGGAGAGTGAGATATCTTTGACACAAACAGTCGTCGGATCTGCCTTTCCCATTTGGAATTGAAGCTGCACCTTATCATCGTTGGCTGAAGGTTTGAATGAATAGTGGAATGACTTCAGTTCCGGACTCAAGGCTGTATCTTTGAGAAAGTAGCTGGTATAGGGGGCGCCATCATGTTGAACCAAAGTTTTCACTCGGATCGGTTGGTATGCCTTTGCCTGAAATTGAATTTGGTAAACTTCTCCCTTTTTCAGGGCCAGTCCGGATTGGCCTAAAATGACATCCCAAGGGTTGGCACCTTTTTTATCAAAGGTAATACACCCCATTTGGTCGCTTGATTTCAGTGTTGCACCAGCGGCCCACCATCCATCGGTTCCTTGAGAAAAATGACCATTGGTGAGTAAGTTTTCTGAATGAACATTGTCATGATTGTTAGATGAAGCGGGCTTCACCGAACAACCACTCAATCCTATAACACCGCAACTAATAATAGCTGCGATAGTTAACCGCTTTTGATTCATTTTAACCTCTTTATTTTTTTAAAGAATACAGATAGATATTCATTATGAAATAAATAAGAATTATATCTGTATGGTTGCCTTCCCTTGGTAAATTGGGTTAGATAGTATTTAGAATCGAGATATTCGATATTATTGATAAAACGACAGTTAAAATAATAATGCAAGTGTTAGTTTTTAAATTGTGAAGCTTATTGTTTTTTTGTTTTTCCATATGACTCAATTCATCAGAATTAATGAAAAGAAACATTTCATGGATGATGAATAAATTGTGACTAAAGCCTTCATTTTTATTTTTTGTGGTTATTTGAAATCTTGTTTTCAAATCTAGTTATAGACAAATTTTTATAAATATCATTAGAGTCATTTCACGGTTCCGAGAAGCAAAAAGGTTTGGTGTCTATGCATTTTTATGTGTAAGCATCAAAATACATCTGCCACAACAAGGATATGAGGTTGAACATGATGACAACATTCCGATTAGTTTTTCAGGTAATTTTATTAAATATTTTATTTGTATCTTCCAGTTTCGCTCTCGGTTGGAGTGGTTTGAATTGGTCTGTATCAGACGGCTGGAGAAATGGCGGCAGTGAGTTTGACTGTACATGGCAAGCCAAAAACGTATGGCAAGAATCCGGTGTTTTGATATTGCATGCGAAGAATGAAGGAAGTTATAAGAGTTGTTCAGAAGTGAGAACAACACAGTATTATCGGCGTGGTCGCTATGAAGTTGAAATGCAAGCCGCTGCTGTCCCCGGCACTATCAGTTCATTTTTTACCTACACTGGTCAAGCAGGAACATCCAGTCATTATGAAGTTGATATTGAGTTAATGGGTGGCACTAACTTATTGCATACCAATGTATGGATCGGTGGCCGACAGTTTCCATTAGATATTGATTTAGGTCAGTATGGTATGTCTATTTGGAGTATGGAAAAATATGCATTTACCATTGATGCGAATGGCGTAACATGGGAAGTATTTAGTCGCTATAACAATTCTTGGGTAACGGTCAGACGTGTTAATCAACGTGTGACAAGTTATATGCAATTATTTATGAATGACTGGATTAGTGCCAACCCTAATTTTCCACCTAGCCGTTATAATGGCCGTCCAGCCTATGCGAAATATAGATATGTAAGAGTAAATCGTTATGATTGATCCTGTTGTATTTCAATAGTAGTCCTCGTGACTAGTCATTGAAGAATCGTTCAAATATTAACATATATTAATTTATTATCAGGTTTCCGCCGCGCATCCCCCGCGCAGCGGACCTTTGTTGGCACCTTATTTATATCTGAACCATGTTGAAGTAATTGCTTAAATAAAAGCCGAAATAATAAGTGGAACAAAAAATATACAAAAATAATAAGAAACAGAAATAATAAGAAATTAATTTTATATAGAGCAACGTTAGTAAGAGATTAATTCAATACAAATATAATTGTTTTTATATTTAATTTAGAGCGTTTGAATATTATGAAACAAATAACAGCGAAATCCCTAATTTTATCACTTACACCGATGATTCTTGCCGGGTGTAACTTTGAAAAGAATATTGACCATATCGATGTCAGTAAAAAAAGTAATGATTTAGTCCTATTAGGTACGGGTTCAAGTAGTGATATATCACCTTGGATTCAATCTGAAAAAGATGCTTGGAACCTTATGGCGGTGACTGAAAGTCAAACCAGCACCTCAACGATGAGTGCCGCATTAAGCAATGGTATCGTTGATGTTCAGGTTTCCGGATCAGGTAGCAATATATTGATGATGCAATCGGCATCTGGAATAGACGTGAGTCAATATAAGTCGGGTTATATCCAATTTAAGATTCGGCCGAAGAGTACCCCCCCATCTGCGATAACCGTCTCGATTGATAATGAGTGGCCGGTCAGAAGCAGTCTGGTTTTATCCGGTAAGTTGGCGGATGACCGTAACTGGCAAACGCTCGCGGTGCCGGTTGCATGTATGAAACCTTTTGATGGGGCGAAGGCGGTTGATTTGAGTCAGGTCAAGAATCCCTTCCATCTTGATGTGAAAGAAGCCTTTAATTACGAGATTACCGATATTTCCTATCGGCTAACTACCGATCAAACACCGGTTGTCGATTCCGTTACCTGTGCTGATGCTGCGGCAAAAAATAGTGTCAACCAAGCCCCGGATTTGGTTGCAGGGGATACTGCATTATTTTATTCAGGGGATATAACCAAAGCACAAGATTTGAGTAGTGCTTATCCACCTAATGATTTCAGCGGTAATGTTGAGAGTGTCAATAATGTCATTGCTGTATCGTTCAGTAAGAATAATGGGATGTTCTTAGGCGCTGATGATTCTAAAAGTGATTTTTCTTCCCATGCAACGGATGTCGTGACCGTTGATATGAAAGTCAAGAGTTATGGGGAATCAGGCAGTATTCAAGCCCGAATGGATGGTCAGACGGCTGATACGGGTACATTCTTCTCGTTGGATAGTAGTGTGTTACCGGCAGACGATAAATGGTATCGGTGCCAGATGCTTGTTTCTTCAATGATCCCAACCTCCAATCTGACCTCAGTGAAAAAAGCACTTTATCTTTCTGGGGTATGGGATCAAATGAAGGATCTTGAATTTTCATTCGCCAATGTGGCAGTGATAAAACCGAGAAAAGATTATAACGCGAGTAAACCGTGTATTGCCTTGTAGATATTTTTATTAAGGAGGTTTTTTAAATTACTTCATTCGTATTGTTATTCAGTGGTGATATTAAAAACATATATAAAAAATAATTTATGTTGTTTTAAATTCCAATAATAGGGACATAAACATGAGAGCATTGAAATTAATTTCTGCATGTATTGCAGTGGGTTTACCAATTATATCTCATTCAGCTTTTGCTGATGACGGATTCAGATTTTCTGGATATGCGCGTTATGGTGCAGCTTTTCAGGATAAGGATGAAAAGAAAGTCTCAACAGCGGGTGCGTTGAATGGTAACGCAACCGGGCGGCTGGGGAACGAGAGTAATGGTGGGGAGTTTGGTTTATCAAAAGGGTTCACCAGTGATCTTGGCGATCAATGGGATATTGTGGTGATGTTTGACCACTATTCTGATGAACCTTGGGCGACACCTGGAACCGGTGGTCTCAAAGTCAAAAAAGCGTATGCGAGTGTCACCAACTTTATTGATGCGCAACCTGAATTAAAGGTATGGGCCGGGCGAGATTTCCATCAGCGCCCACAGACGGGTCTGAATGACTATTTCTGGATGACGCATGATGGACAAGGTGCCGGATTTTATAATCTGAATCTGGGTGGCGTAAAACTCGACTTCGGTGCTGTCAGTCAAGTTGATAGCGATCTGGTCGGTGATAACGGCAAATATGCAGTGACGTCAAAAGTACACGGTATCAACTTGTTTGATGATGCGTCGCTGGCGTTTTATGCTAACTACGGTTTTACATCGAAGAAAGCACAAGGAAAGTCTTATTATGGTACCAGGGCGTATCAGTTAGCGGCTGATATCTCGATGTCGGGTCATCACCTCCTTTTCCGTTATGCTGATAATGCGAAAGATAGTGTATTTGAGTTGACTAAAGATCAGCGCGCTTGGTTAGCCAGTTTTGACGGTGCGACCAATATTTCTGAGCAAGCTGCTGTCGAGTACCTTGCCGCATACCAGTTTTTAGATGTGGCAGGTATTGAAGACCGGGCAAACTATAATGTGATTGTGCGACCTACCTATAATTGGGATAGTATTAATTCTACTTGGTTAGAAGCGGGCTATAGCGTTGTTGATTATAAAGATATTAATGCCAAAAACAGTTCATGGAAACTTACACTCTCTCAAAATATTGTGATTGGTTCTCCAATGGCCGCTCGTCCAATGTTGCGTTTTTATACCACGGTCGGTAAAGCAGACAATGAATATGTTGGCTTCGATACTAAGACAGGTAATATGCAATCGACTCAGTTAGACACACTGACAGTCGGTGCGATGTTTGAAGCTTGGTGGTAAGCCATCAGCATTCTGACCAGTAATTTATATCAACCTTATTGATGGTTCAGTAAGGTTGATATTTTGTTTCTGCGGTCTCACATTGTTCTATTTCGCTATTTCGCTATTTCGTTACTGCATTACTGCTCGTTTCTCGTCTCCTCTGATCATCGCTATCCATGGCTTCCGTCAGCCATCTGCTGCACCATAATGATGGTTTTCCTCATAGACACTATGATTTTATGGGGTCGATATCTCATCGTGTTTGATGTTTGGTCATGTTTACCGCTACTGCGCTATAATCAGAAAATGGTAAGAGGACAAAGGATAAGTCAGATGGGGGAAACGCCGTTTTGCATGGTGCTGACCACGATCAATAGCCAGGAAGGTTGTCAGATGATCGTCTCACGTTTGCTGTCTGCACAACTGGTTGCTTGTATTCAAACATTACCGATCAATAGCCATTATCGCTGGGAGGGAGAAATTTGTACCGACCAAGAGATATTGCTGTTGATGAAAACGCAGAGTCGTCATTATCAGGCGGTTGAGTCGGCCATTCGGGAAGTTCATTCTTACGAGGTCCCACAAATTATTCAAATCCCAGTAATGGATGGATTTCAGGCTTATCTTCATTGGGTCGAAACAGTGACACAGCATCCGGAAGAGCGGGGATAAATCAACGGCTCCCTACCTGTGGTGGAACTGTGTCGTTGAAGTACCGACAAGCGGATTCACTGTAAAGGCCTAGTTTTGTAAAGATCGTGGTTTTGCCAAGACAATGGTTTTATCAAGACAATGGGTTTTTGCGTGACGCTGGCTATGATGTCACAGAAAGAAGACCGGATGCTGATGTGAGTATAGGAAAATAGGGAAGAACAGGATAATCTGTATTGAATATCCTTTAATCGATAGACGGCAGTGAGAATGCTCTCAAGGAGTGCAGTAATGTCAGGAAATCAGAATCTACAAACGGTGTTCCACACGCAGATGGAAAATCCACTGATTTGGCCTATTTTGGAAGTGCTGAAGCGGGAATGTTCGGGCTGGAAAGTCCATACGCTTTCAGCCCGGTTGAGTGAGCTGGGTTATGTTCCTGAGTTAGACGCGTCACCGGGAAAGGATATTTTTAAACGCAACTTTTTGATCATGAATGCACTCTATCAACTACAAGAGATACTGTATCCCGAACGTTGGCTTCAAGTTGAGGCGATGGATATTGAGTTACGATTGGTGAGCAGTCATGTCGCGTATTTCATTGATCAATCTGACCCGCTACGCATGTACTATACCGACTGGAGTAATTATGAAGCGAGTGAAGGTGAAGTCAAACGGCTGCTGAATGAATTTTGGACTCGTTATCGGCAATATATTGGTCAGGATGACAATGTGACCGATATGGATCGAGCCAGAGCGTTGCGGTTATTTGAATTACCCGTTGATGCTAGTGATATGGAAATCCGTAAAACATGGCGCAAGCTGGCGCTACGTTGGCATCCGGATCGAGATAATGGGGATACCGAAAGATTCCGCATTTTGTGTGAAGCATGGAATATCCTGCGTCAGACGGCTGTGGATAAGATGATATAAAGGTGACGCTGTCACCTTTATTTCCAACATACAAATAAACCGAGTATGAATCAATCATCAGCCAAAACAGACAAGGATATTTGGCGTCACTTGTGTTTAATGGTCTTTGATCTGACTGCGTTTCGTGCTCTGTTGTAATTGCGATTGCATTTGTTGGTTCAGACTGTTTTCAAACACATCAGCAGGGACTGGCCGTCCATATAAAAAGCCTTGTCCATAGTGACAACCTTCCGCGATGATAAACTGCTCCTGTGCTTCCGTCTCAACCCCTTCAATGATGATTTGTAATTTGAGTTTTTTGGCGACTTGGATGATAGAGCGCACAATTTCTTTGTCCTCTTCACTTTCTGCCAGTGAATGCACAAAGCTTTTATCAATCTTAATACAATCGAACGGAAACTTTTTCAGATAACTGAATGATGCATATCCGGTACCGAAGTCATCAAGCGATAGTGTCACGCCGAGTTGATGAAGAATTTGAAGAATATCACTGGCCACTTTTTCATCGGTGATCAAACCGCTTTCGGTCACTTCGATTTCCAGATGATGAGCCGGCAGTTGATAGGCTTGCAAAAACTGTTTGACTTGATCAACAAAGCGGATATCCCGTAGCTGTTTGGCTGAAACATTGACCGCAATTTTAAAATCGGTCATATAGCGCGTCCACTGGCTGGCTTTTTCGATTGCCGTTTTTAGCACAAAGTTACCCACTTCAAAGATCAGGCCATTTTTTTCTGCCAAGTGAATCAACGTTTCACTGGAGATCTCCCCCAGAACAGGGTGACGCCAGCGCAGTAACGCTTCCGCACCCATCCAAAGCCGTGTTGTCGGACAGACTTTCGGCTGAAAATAAAGCATCAGATCGCCATTTCTCACTGCATGAAGCAAGTAGTTTTCCAATTGATGGAGTCGGAGTTGAGATTGGGCGAGTGCTTCTGAGTGGTAGTAATATAAATGGCCGGAGTCTTTGCACGAAATCATAGCTGCGGAAGCTTGTCCGAGCAGCTCGGTGACCGTGCTGTCTTCTCCGGAAATAGCAATGCCGATATAAGTATGTAAGTGAATCGACTGATGATGAATGTTAAAGACAGTTTTGCTTATCAATACCAATTTCTCGCATAGCATATCCACGTCTCGTTTCAGATCACAGGATTGTACTATCAGTACTAGATCGGTGGAATTAGGGCGAGCTGTTAACCATTCAATCTCTTTAAGTTCCAGCGCTTCGAGTTGTGTATGATAGTGTTTCAAAACGCCTTCCCACTCTTGATAACCAAAGCGGGTTTGCAAATGACGGGCATTACTGAAACCGATATGGATCACGGCAAATCTTTTCCCGTGAGCGGTACAGCTTACCAAACGATTCTTCAGTTCGTCTTCAAGTGCAAAACGGTTGAGAAAACCAGTACTGGGGTCATGGCGCTGATTATATTGCAATTGGCGTTCGACGACTTTGCGACGATCAATTTCTTGGTGTAGCGTCTGCGTCAGATTAACGTAATCGACCGTATCATGAGAAAGCGTGTTTTCAATGTAGTGATTGAGTCGGTTGATCTCAGATTGTTGCGTCAAGATGTTCAAATGGGATTCGATCGCGGACTGAAGGCTTTCCAATAACTGAAATTCAAGCTCATAAAAATGATGTATCTGGTTATCGACAACCACCAACATTCCAAATGGTATTTGATTGGGAAAATAGAGTGGTAACCCAGCATAGGACATAACCGCATCCGGTAAATACGTCGAGAGCGTCGGCTCTTCTTCTATATCGGAGACCCATAGCGGCTGACCTGATTCGAGAACAATCTGATGGAGTTGACAAGCACTGAGCTCATCAAGATTGAGCTCGCTCTGTGAGTGATGATTATGGCATATTCGCTCGTTCATACTTTCACGACAACGCAGCAGCATCACCGTCGGAGAAGAGAGAATCCCAGCAGCGAGATTCACAATATTTTGCCAGTTATCCAGAATGTGCTCTGGGATGATCAGATGGTTCGGGTGATTATTTGGCATGTTGTGATTTTCCTGAGTTCAGCTGTTTCATGAAAGTCAGCACTCTCCCTATAATCTAGCAAAAAAAAGCTTCGAGCACATACTCGAAGCTATAAAAATATCAATGATGAGCACGATATCATTGTTATTGTTTTGTTGCGAATCGGATAAAAGGTTGGAGGTCAATCGGTGCGTGATCATCCACGGCTGGCCAGTGAAAACCGTTCAACTGCATAAAAGCTTCTTTGAATGTCTGATAAGCATCAAGCTGAGAAAAATTATCGGCATTAATTTCGGCCAATAACTGCTGTGTTTTAGTTTGCACTTCCGGAGAAAGTTCGTGCTCATCTAAGCGAATCAGCCGTTCGCCATCAACGGGTACGGTCTCAGGGCCATACAGCTTTGTGGTGAACAGGCGTTGCATCTGACTGTTGCAGTTTTCATTCACGCCTAAAGTGTGCATGACCTGATTCAAAGCAATTAAATAAGGGCTCAGTCCGGGAATAAAAACACTGGCCCGAGTCAGTAACGCCTGACAGACTACCGCATAGGCATGACCACCATAGTTGGCGAGCTTCAGATTGAGAGAATGACTGGTTTGATGTAAATCGACTTTCGCCCGTCCCAGTGTGCCGTCCAGATAGATGGGATGGGTTAATGCTGAGCCAATATAAGAAAATGCTACGGACTGACAACCATCAGCAATTGATTCCGCATTAATCAATGTATCGATCCAGGCTTCCCAGTCTTCTCCGCCCATGACTTTGAGTGTTGCATCGATCTCTTCTTCTAAAGCGGGTTCAAGCATGACATCTTGCCATTGGTCTTGGCCTAAATCGAGCAAGACACTTTCTATTGACTGACCAATCGGTTTAATAGCGGAGTGCCAGAAGCGGTCACTGCCTTCTGCTTTTCTGCGTTTACCGGAGGCAACACTATAGATAATGAGATCCACTTCGCCTTCGAAGTAAGTTTCAATTGCTTCGATGACTGCTTCTTTGGTGTGGCGGGAAAATACATCTCCCTGAATATTAATCGCGGTTCGCCCTTCACGTTGCGCATACTGTTTGAAGTAGTAGTTGTTATAAAAACCGGCATTACCGGACTGATTTGTTTGTGGTGGCTTATCAAGAGATACACCGATTGTGTCAGCTTCAGCACCGCCAAACGTCAGTGCGATCCGAGCAGCAAGCCCAAGTCCGGAAGATGCACCTAAGATGAGGACGCGTTTTGGGCCATGTTGAATCGGTGTTGCGGTCTTCGCATACTGAATTTGTTGTATAATCGATTGCTCGCAACCGTAAGGATGTGCGCTATGTGCAACAACACCATTGATCTTTGGGGTTATGTGCATGTCGGTTACCCTATGATGGTGGTAAATATCATGATGAACGAGTTAAACGTGTTGACTTTTTTCAGTGAACACATCAGCGACATTAACGCAAAATAGCCCGATGTTTATTGAGCTAGGGCAGTAAAAGCTGAACTATGAATCATGATTGCATCTCTGGGGCTGCGGGTTGTTCAAGTAAGGGGTGCAGATGTTGCGCCATCCACTCGGCAATCCAAGGTTGTGCTTGTTCATTGGGATGGAGTCCATCAGATTTTATCCATTCCGGGCGAACAATGACCTGTTCCAGAAAAAACGGCAGTAACGAAACCTTTTTTTCCGTCGCCAGCGTGGGATATATAGCAGCGAAAGCTTTGCTATAGCGCTGCCCATAGTTCGGTGGGATTCGAATCTGCATCAGAATGGCCTGTGCGCCGGATTGCGTGATGAGGTCAATCATTTGGGCTAAATTTTGCTGAGGAATTTGTGGTGAGAAACCACGGAGCCCGTCGTTGGCTCCCAGCTCGAGCAGCACATAATCTGGGGTATGTTGCTGTAACAACTGCGGTAAACGCACCAAACTGTTACCAGTTGTATCACCAGAGACACTGGCATTGACGACGGTGACCGAGCGATTGTACTTTTGTAAGGCTTGAGGAAGCAAACTCGGCCATGCTTGATCGGCTGACATTTGATAACCGGCACTCAAACTATCACCGACAATCAGTAATCGGGTGGCACTATGGGCCTGTAATGAACAAGTCAAAACCAGAAGAAAGGATAACCATCGCATGACGAACACACCTGTGATTTCTGCAAAATGTCTGAGTAAAACAGTGTCTACGAATCAGCAGAATTTGACAATTGTTAAAGAGGCTCATTTTGATATTTATCCAACAGAAAGTGTGGCGATTGTCGGCACTTCCGGGGCGGGGAAATCAACATTGATGGCACTGTTATCCGGATTGGACATTGCGTCTTCAGGTGACGTCGTGTTGTTTGGACAGCCGTTGAGCACGCTTGATGATGAGCAACGGGCGGCGATACGCAGTGAATCCGTCGGCTTTATTTTTCAGAACTTTTTACTGATTCCCAGTTTGTCTGCATTAGATAATGTCACATTGCCCTGTCTGCTTCGGGGAGAGCCTGAAGATCGGGAGCGGGCAATATCGCTGTTAAACGCTGTCGGGCTGGGGGAGCGGCTTCATCATACACCGGCTCAACTTTCCGGCGGGGAACAGCAGCGGGTCGCAATTGCGCGGGCGTTTATGATCCAGCCTCAAATTCTGTTCGCTGATGAACCGACCGGAAACCTCGATCAAAAGACGGCAGCCGTAGTGATTGAACTTTTGTTTCAGCTCAATGAAGAGTTCGGGACCACACTGGTATTGGTCACCCATGATCACCATCTGGCACAACGGTGCCAGCGACGGTTGCAAATGAGTGAAGGACGGATCGAGGAGATTGAATCATGAATTCATCGTATCTGGTCAATCGCTCACTGGTGCGATGGTGCTGGCAGGAGCTTCGACAGGGACAGTTGTGGCTGGTGGTGATGGCGTTTGTGTTGATTATTGCCAGTGTGTTTGCGTTATCTGCAATTGCTCAGCGTATGGATCAAGTGATTGTCAAACAAGGCAAAGATGCCTTAATGGCGGATACGGTTTTTGTCAGTGCCAATCCGATTCCTGACGCATTGATAACCAAAGCTCGGGCATTGGGAGGGACAACCTCGCAGATGACCCAGTTTTCTACCATGCTTTTTAGCGGAGAGGGGATGAAGCTGGTCTTTGTCAAAGCGGTGGACGATGCGTTCCCGCTGCGAGGGACACTGCAATTATCTGACGGTCACGCCGTTCGATCTCATGTTGCGTCAGACGAAGTTTGGCTGGACCCGCAGTTGTTGTCCGATCTCGGGATCAACATCGGAGACCGGATCAGTCTCGGTGATATGGAACATGTGGTTTCCGGCACCATTATCGCAGAGCCGGGATTTAGTTTTAATCCATTCCGTCAGATGCCGACCGTCTTTATCCATCAGTCTCAGATTCCGGAGACGGGTGCACTACAAGTCGGGAGTCGCGTTGAATACCAACTGTTCCTCAACGCCCGGGATGACATCATCCAACAGTTAAAGCAATACGTGACCTTGACGCCCAGTGATGAATGGCGCGATGTCGGCGAACGTTCCAGAACGCAGGATATTTTCAACAAATCCGAGCAATATTTATCATTGGTTGTGATTATCGTGGTGTTGATGGCAACGATGACGTTGTTGCTGACATGCCAGCATTATGTGGCTTCTCGTCGCCAGACTGTGGCGATGCTGAAAAGTCTCGGTGCATCGAAACGCTGGGTGTGGCGTTGGTTGATTGTTCAAGTGTTGATGCTTATGAGTATCGCTCTGTTGTTGGGATTACCGCTGGGATACGGCTTGGAACGATTATTAAGGTTACCGTTAGTTGGGTTACTGCCATCACCATTGCCAGAACTGGGCATGACGCCATTTGTGATGGCACTGCTCAGTAGTTTGCTGGTTGCGATTCCGGGGCTAGGGATTCCTCTTTATCGGTTGATTGATACTGATGCGCTTGCCAGCCTGCAAAGTCATGTACAAGGGAAGCACAAATCTGTTTACTTGTGGGGCTTATGGATTTTTCCCTGTGCCGGTGCCGCGTGGTACTGGGGCAACCAGTTTATGGTCTGGCTGATTTTTGGGGGGATCGTGCTATCTTCTGCGCTTCTCGCCGGGATTGGCTTGCTGCTGTTTCGGGTGGTTCAGGCATTACCGTTAAACGCGGCATTTAAACTGGCACTGAAACGGGTCAATCGCACGCCATTGGCTTCGGGAGTTCAGTTGGGGGCATTGTCTTTGTCGCTGATGCTGTTTGCTGCTTTATGGTTAGTCAGAACGGATTTACTCTCGGACTGGTCAAGTGTATTTCCTGAAAATGCCCCCGATGTGTTTGCGCTGAATATTGCGACACACGAAAAAGATGATTATCTGCATCAGTTACAGCAACTCGATATTGTTCATTCGCCTATTTTCCCGATCATTCGCGGCCGTCTGGCGTTGATTAATGGCACCGATGCGATTCAGTACGCGGGGGGCCGGGAGGCCAGTAATGTGCTGCGTCGGGAAGTGAACTTCACGTGGGCCGAACAGTTACCGGCTTATAATCAAGTCGTTGCGGGGCGCTGGCAGCCAAACAATGGCGTCTCGGTGGAAGAAAGTGTCGCGCGTGAGCTGGGGGTGAAAGTCGGTGATCAATTAACCTTCATGATCAACAGTCAATCCGTCACCGCTCAAGTCAATTCGATTCGGCAAGTGGAATGGCGGGAAATGAAGCCTAATTTTTACTTCATATTCACACCGGATCGTCTGGCTCCACTGTCGGCAACTTGGATGGTGAGTTTTCGCCTCGGCGCCGACGACTCTCGTCAACTCTCACAGTTGGCCCATGCTTACCCAACGGTGAGCCTGCTTGACTTACGTGAAATGACCCAAAAAATTCAAGGGTTGCTCTCGCAAATTATCAATGCCATTTCAATTCTGGCTGTGGTTGGAGTGATTGCCGGTTTACTGCTGATTTATACGTTACTTCGATTGAGTCTTATGCAGCGACAGGAAGAAATGAAACTCTACCGTACCTTAGGGATGAGTCGGCGGCGATTGAGGTGGACCGTGTTGGCCGAGTTTGGTTTGATTGCGATTGTGGCGGGTTGCGTGTCAGGTTTGGGGGCTGATGCCATGGTGGCAGCAATCATCCATTATGCTTTTGAACTCACGCCACGCGTTCATCTGCTGTTATGGGCAATTCAGCCCATATTCGCTTTGTTGATGGTGATGGTTGTGGTCGGGCGTTTGATTCATCAACTGACCCATTCGCGGCATTCCCTGATGAGTGGGTTGAATGTTCAGTAACTTGGCGTTTCTCAGGTTCCCCGGTACTGGGCGGGGAACCTGCGTGATTCCGGATTGCATTTCAGGGGGCAGGACAGGAATGAATAACCGCGTCCTTGATAACGACCATAAGATCTCAAACCGATGTTTTGGGGTTGCCAGATGCTCAAATTTGAGGGGGTGTTACCGATATTTCCCCCATACACAAATGCAAACTCATCTATAGACAAGTCACCATGAAACATGATAACTAACTAGTTCTTATCAATCAGATAAAGTTAGCTCCCCTCATGATGCATGATATAACAACTATGGCGATTACGGTCTTTATGGGTTTTTTTGCCATGATGAATCCTATTGCTAATACCGCCGTATTCATCGGAATGACCGCGAACCAAAATCAGCAACAGCGAAAAAATACCACCATTAAAGCACTACTCACTGCTTTTTTTATCATCACCGCTTTCTGTCTGCTGGGAAAAGGTATCTTCGAAGTTTTTGGTATTACCTTGCCGGCATTACGGCTTTCTGGTGGTATTTTAGTCTTTATCGTCGGTTATAATATGTTACATGGTAGCGCTTCCAAGCTTCACTCTCATTCAACGACCACGCCAGATGACGACGATAGAGATATTGCCATTTCACCGTTGGCGTTGCCAATTCTGGCTGGCCCCGGCACCATCGCGACGGCCATGAACTACTCCGCATCCGGAGAAATGCTGCATATTGTGATCACGATTATTTCATTTGCTTCCCTGTGCCTTATTACTTTCGTGTGCTTTTTGTATGGCGCCAAATTGATTGAGAGAATAGGCGAGGCGGGAGTTAGTATTACAACAAGATTAATGGGCCTTATTCTCACCATCATCGGCGCTCAAATGTTCATACAAGGCGTTCACGATGCATATATACTCTTCCAGAGTTCGAATATAGGCAGCTAATACGGTCGTTTATTCATTTGTGTTCAGTGTTAACCGACGGGAGAAAAATGGTAGTTCGACTGATTCAAATAAAAAGGGAAGAACGGAAAATCCTTGAGAATCTGTTTTTCTATTACATATACGATATGTCAGAGTATATGAAATGGAATCCTGATCATGAGGGGAAGTTTAGTTATGATCCGTCAAGTTTCGATCTGTATTGGCAGCAAAAGGATCATATACCTTACTTCATTTATGTAGACACCGAACTAGCCGGTTTTGTGTTGGTTCGTCGTTACCCGAGTGATTTATCGACGTATGATGTGGCTCAATTTTTTGTACTGCGTAAGTTTAAAGGTCAAGGTGTTGGTAAAGAAGCTTTAGCGCAAGTCGTGAATGCTTTTCCGGGGAAGTGGCAGATTCGTATTCTTCTGGAAAATTCCGGGGCACTATGTTTCTGGAAGTCTGCGGTTTCGAACATTGTTGGGGAAGATTACCGTGTGTCCAAAGCCAATGACGTTGATCTTGTCATGTTCTTTATCCACTTCGAGACCATTGATTAGCCGGACGACTTGGATTTTGTCAATGAAAGAGCACTCAATCAGCGTGAATAGCGTATTTTACCGGATGATTTCCTGATTATATGCATATAAACTTTCTGTTTTCTGCCTGAATGGTGCAGATAATGTTTGGTTAAAAGACGTTTTGAGAGCAAAGGACGATTCAACAATACAATGAGTACATTCAATTATATTAATCTGGCTGTTTTCGCATCAGGCTTGTTCCCACTTTTCATCTTGATTTCCGTTTTAAAAATAAAGCAGCCGAAATACCATGGTTATTGGGTTTTTGGTATTATATGTATCATGATTTCAGGTCTACTTGCGGGAACGTTAACTTTATTAGGCGGTTTGATTAAATCTTATGCAGATGAATTGCAAGGTGTGGAGCAAGCCACTTTCACTGTGGAACTATGGCTTTATATTGTTCCTGCATCTATCGCAGCTATCGGTGTTAACTTGATTAGTCAGTATCTTGTGTCTGAAAAAGAAAGTTTACCTAATAATATGAAGTAGTCGACTTCATCCTGCCGCGAATTTGGAGGCTTAAAATTCGCGGCAGCATTATCCAGTGTCATATAAAGTAGAGGAAGTAAGCTCATATGATGAATAATCTGTTTACTTATGTTTTAGCGATGAAAGAGAATATCGCGGGTTTATCCGTACTGGAAGAAACACGACATGATAACCGTGTTGAAGATGATGGTCATATCATCGAAAACAGTGAATTAGTGGTAAGGTTTGAGAATGGTGTAATACTGAGAAAGCAAACAGAGGTCGATCAGACTGAACCAGTGAATGATGAAATCTGTGCTGAATGTTGGATTACCTATGAGGTGCTCTCACAGCCTGAACATGTGACAATTACACCGAATCGAAAAAGTTTTACAAATCAGTGCCAGGAAAATTTTTGGTTGAAGATTAATCAGACGCAGACCAGTACACATCACCATTAGCCTGCTCTTCTCGTTCTAACCTATCGGCTGTGGTGATCAATAAACATTCACCATCTTGCCTTAGGTTTTTCCTTCCTTATATATCACCCTCAGATTTTTACCGTCGATATTTTTTGTAATGTACTTCGCAATATATCTGGTCACTGAACCATGGGTAAAAATTACCGCATAGAATTCTCAATCCCAGCACTGGACTCTTATTGTTATTAGAGATAACTAATACATGAATATATTGAACCTTGTTCATAAACATTAAATTTGCCTCTTAAATGGACTGAGCAAAACATATTCATTGTCTATGATTTAACATTGTTCCAAATATTAACGACAGTCAACGAGCTGACAAATTTATTTGTACAGTGACATTGATACATAAATAAGAGGCTTAGATGAAAAAGATTCAATCAACAGTATTCGCTGCGATTGTTTGCAGCCTGATTGGTGTGAATGGCAGCTATGCAGCGCAAAGTTCACAACATCTGAAGAATATACAAAATCAACAAGATTCAGAAGTCGATATAGATATTCTGATCAATGGTAACTTTCAAGGAGATACCGGCTGGTGGGCGTCTGGCGGTACCTTCAATACTCAGGATCAAATGGGATGTATTACATTCACCAATGGCGGAGAGAATCCGTGGGATGTGGTTTTAGGTCAGTCGAATCTAAAATTACTAAAAGATCAAATTTATACCCTCCGATTTAGTGCAATGGCCAAGAATGCAGCTGATTTAAAAGCGGTCATTCAGCACGATGGTGAACCTTACACCAACTATCTCAATCAGACGCTGCCTTTAACTAACACAGTTCAGTCATTTGAATTTCAGGTGAAACCGTCTGCCAGAGATAAAAAAGCACAGTTGGCTTTTCAGGTTGGGGCACAACCGGCGAATACCGTGTGCCTGAGTGATATCTCCTTGTATGGTCCGCAATACGAAGAAGAAGATATGCGTTCAGCAGTGCGTGTCAATCAGGTGGGTTATCTGTTAAATGCCAAAAAACGGGCTACTATTCAGACCGATACTCAGACACCATTACCGTGGCAATTGTTAGACGCTCAGGGAACCACGATTGCAGAAGGTCAAACCATTCCCTTTGGTTTTAACAGTGGCTCAGGAGAACAGGTTCAGATTGCTGACTTCAGTCAGGTACAAACACCACAAGAAGATATCATCCTTGAGGTAGACGGCCAGAAAAGTCATCCGTTTGATATCAGTCATGATATTTACAAGACAATGAAATATGATGCTCTGTCTTTCTTTTACCAACAACGTAGTGGCACTGCGATTGAAAATGCTTACGTTCAGCGCGCTGATTTAGCCCGCCCGGCAGGTCATCCACAAGAAATCGTGACTTGCTTTAATCAAACCGACGCGAAAGGGAATGATTGGCCGGGATGTGATTTTTCTCTGGATGTCACAGGAGGATGGTACGATGCCGGCGACCACGGGAAATATGTGGTGAATGGCGGGATTTCGGTCTGGACCCTGATGAATTATTACGAACGTGAGAACCTTCATAAAACCAATCCGATCAGTGCATTTGCTGATGGCATGGTTCAGATCCCAGAGCAGTCTAACCAGTACAATGATTTACTTGATGAAGCCAAATGGATGATGGACTTTATGCTGGCAATGCAAGTACCGGCACATAAAAAAGTCTCGGTGCCTGTTGGCGATCAATCCGGTGATCTGTCTGAGTTAAAACTGACAGAAATCGATGCCGGTGGCATGGTTTTCCATAAAATTGCCGATGCAGAATGGACTGGCGTACCGCTTCCGCCTCATGACGATACCCAACCACGTTTCCTGAGCTATCCAAGTACAGCCGCGACATTAAACTTGGCAGCGACGGCGGCACAATGTGCCCGTATTTGGCGTCCTCTGAACGCGACTTATGCAGACAAATGTCTATCGGCGGCTGAAAAAGCATGGCAGGCGGCTAATGCGCACAAAAATGTATATGCCTATGATAACTTTAACGGTTCCGGTCCTTATGGCGATACCAATGTGGCGGATGAATTCTACTGGGCTGCTGCAGAATTGTTTGTTACGACGGGTAAAGATGAATACAAAACCGCGCTTGAACAATCCCCTTATTATTTAACCACACCGACGACAAGCGATGATCTAACATGGTCTAATATGGGCAGTGCCGGTACGGTTTCGTTAGCACTCTTACCGAATAACCTCGATAAAAGCACGATTGAGAAGGCTCGTGCAAATCTTCTCAAAACAGCGGACATCTATGAGGCCAGTGTCAAGACACAAGGGTATCTGATTCCTTATCAGAGCGATCAATATCCATGGGGTTCAAACTCTAATCTCATGAATCGCAGTATTTTCCTCGGGCTTGCTTTTGATTGGACGAAAACACAAAAGTATTTACAGGCCATGTCTGATTCAATGGATTATATTTTAGGACGTAACCCGATGGATCATTCTTATGTTTCAGGGTATGGCACTTATCCGCTACTGAATCCTCACCATCGGTTCTGGGCACATTCTGAAAATCCGGATCTGCCTATCGTCCCACCGGGTGTTATCTCTGGCGGACCGAACTCTATTGACTTCAGTGATCCGGTTGCTGCCACGCTGAAGGGAAATTGTACCGGGCAAACCTGCTGGATTGATGATATTGGCGCCTGGACAATGAATGAAGTGACGGTGAACTGGAACGCGCCTTTCTTCTGGGTGGTTAGTTTCTTGGATGAACATGCATCTTGGTAAAGGAGCCGTTTCTTAGATAAGTTTCTTTTCAGAGTACACATCTCGCTTTTGATACCAATGCCTCCGCATATGCGGGGGCATTTTACGTTATGTCAGATGATGATGGTATCTGACACAGACACCGCTTCATCACGGAAAGCCATTTTTGATTGTTTTTGAACATCTATGATTTATTTAGCATAGATACAATTTATTTTTGTCGGTTTTAAAGTACCAATGCTTCCAGAATCGATACTTTAATATGATGATATACTTCATAGATAATATTTTTAATATCAGTAAGATAGACTCATATTAGTTTCTTATTTTAATTCACTGGCGATTTCACCGATTTTTCTAACATTTTTATATACATTTTCAGTTGACCTTTATAGTCAGGTATAGTCGGATATATCATTTTATGCTTAGGCTAGACTGCCATTTTTGATTGATCTGATCAGTGCGAGGAGGAACAGTGTCTGGAAAAACGGTTGGTAGTGCGATTTTGATCCTCGTGATCGGTAACTTCTTCGCCATTTTTTGTGATGTGTTTATTAAGATGGCAGGCAGTAGTGTATCTGTGTATCAGTTTACTTTCATGCGGCTGCTGATGAGTTGTATTGTTGTACTGCCACTGGCCTATAAGCATATTCACTTTAAAGGGGATATTGGCCTTAAACTGCATGTATTAAGAGGTAATCTTTGGGTATTGGCGAGTATCTTATTGGTCTTTTCTTTGACGCAGCTCCCTCTGGCTACGGCGAATGCAGTGTTT
Source organism: Vibrio gazogenes (assembly GCF_023920225.1). Taxonomy (NCBI): domain Bacteria; kingdom Pseudomonadati; phylum Pseudomonadota; class Gammaproteobacteria; order Vibrionales; family Vibrionaceae; genus Vibrio; species Vibrio gazogenes. Next base: position 797,763 of record NZ_CP092588.1, on the reverse strand, counting down.
TATATCGCTCCAATTCTGATCGTGTTGTTTGCGGGGATTTTCTATAAAGAGAAAATTACCGCCGGTATTGTGATTGCTGCGGTGTCTGGCTTTGCCGGGGTGCTGATCATTTTGCGTCCTTCAGAAGTCAGTTGGGGCATGATCAGTGCGATATCATTTTCTGTGGTGTTGGCGACCAACAGTTTGTTGATCCGTAAGTTGCCGAAAAATCAGAATCTATTCTTCGGGCTGTTGATTACCCATGTGTCTGCTTTACCACTAACGGCTTGTTTGGCGCTTTGGGAAGGTGAATCTTGGAATTTTGATGGTTTACTGTACGCTGGCGGCTCTGCCGTGTGCTCTATTTTTTATAGTTTGGCGTGCTTACAAGGTTATCGTTATGTGGCATCCAGCCAAGTGAGCAGTGCGGAGTATTCTGGGTTGTTATTTGCAGCGATATTGGGTTGGATTATCTTTAACGAGCCGGTCGATATGTTCCTCGTGTTCGGGGCTTTGTTTATTATTTTACCGTTGGCATATTTGAGTCATCAGGATCGGCGCAAGCGCAAAGCTGAAGAGCGTTTGTCTGTGGTTCGGTCTCAACTCGATGCCGGCTAAGTGAATCGAAAGTATATGATGGTTGAGAATATATGATGATTAAGAAGAAGGTTCGTTGGGGAGTTGCTGGGCTAGGCCGAATCGCCCATCGTTTTGTCAAAGACCTGACACAGCATGTTCCAAATAGTGAGTTATATGCCGTCGCAGCAAAAGACCAGCAGCGAGCAGCGACGTTTGCTGATGAATATCAGTGTCACAGAAGTTATGGTTCATATCAGGCGCTCGCACAAGACCCAAACGTTGATGTGGTCTATGTTGCGACCATTCATCCTCTTCACAAAAGTGTGGTTGAGCTGTTTCTAAAACACGGGAAACATGTCTTGGTTGAAAAACCAGCATTTACCAATGTCAATGACTGGGATGAAATGGCCTCACTTGCACAAGAACAAGGCTTACTGTTAGTTGAAGCCATGAAGTCAGTCGTTTTCCCCGCTTATCAATCATTGCGGCAGTTTATCCGGGAACACAGCATAAAAATCGACACGGTGGAGGCGGCCTTTGGCAATTGGCATGAGTTCGACAGCCAGTCGCAACTATTCAATCCTGATTTATGTGGCGGAGCAACGTTAGATGTTGGTGTATATGCGCTATGGCTCTATGTTGATTTATGCCAACTCACGAACAGCACGGTATCCAAACCAACGGTGCAATATCGTCAAGATAATACTCAATCGGAAGTAGACGAATATGTTGAATTCATTTTTGATGGTGACATCAATGGTCGTGTTGGCGCCTCTATTACACGAGATCTAAAACGTGAAGCGATCATTCAAGGGCCGGATGTCAGAATCATCATCCATGACAAATGGTGGAACCCGCAACATATTGATCTGTTCTATCAAGGCAACAATCATAAGATTATGTCCCCTGCGAGAGGTGGCGGGTTTGAATACGAGATTGAACACATCGCTTCGCTGATTCTTCAGCAGCAGTATCAGTCCGACCTGATATCGGCTGAGACGAGTCGAAAGGTGATTGCAATCATGGAAACGAGTTTAGTTGAAAACGGCTTTGAGTATCTGGTCCATTCAATCAGGTAGGGCAGAGGTCACACAAGAGCCAGTCGTATTACATGACTGGCTCTGAAGGATGTTAGTTTTGCGCGAGTTTTACTCGGATAGTACTTTTCGCGACGCTTGAAAGGTTGAGGGTTTTGAGAGCCGCTTTTGCTTCATTGTCGTCGGGCATTTCGACAAACGCGAAGCCTTTGGATAATCCCGTTTCTTGGTCTAAAACCAAATTGCACTCAGTGACAGTGCCATGAGCAGAAAAAAGAACACGAATATCGTGCTCAGTCATTGTACGCGCTAAATTGCGAACTAAAAGTTTCATATTGTTTTGCCTAATGTAAGTTACGACACAAGTGTCTCAGTTATGGCGAAGTAAGCCAAGGTAAAATTGGTGATGAGTTGGAATCGAGACTCATTCCCGTGCTTCCCTGACTTGAGGGGGTGAATATGCAGTTGTCCGAGCAGTTATCCACAAAAACAGTGGATAAAGTTTGGGATAAGTGGACAAGCATGACTAATGGTTTGAGATATCACATGTGTACATTCAATATGTTACCATCGGTTTTGAAGTGTTGAGAACCTTAAATTCGAGATGGATAGAGTCCTCGTCAAGTACTTTTTTTGAAAAAATTATTCTTGCAGATGAATTGGTGATTCAAGGAAAACCCTAGCAAAAATGTGATTTAAATTAAGTTTTTGTACATATACAATATGGACACGTCAGACAAGATAGAGTAACGATGCAGAATAATTCATCGAATCGCCAAAAACCTCGGATTGCGATTATTGGTGGTGGCGTTGCGGGAGCGACGGCTGCGGTTCATTTAGGTGAACAGGGCTTAGACGTCGTTCTAATGGAACGAGGCCCGAGTTTGGTTAATGGTCCGCCAATCTGCCATCTTCATGCCGGGGGAAACCTATATCGGGAAATCTCTCAACAACAATGTCTGGAATTATTACGACAGTCCGTTGAGACGATTCGGCTATATCGACATACTGTCAACAAGCGTCCGACAGTGATCGCGACCCCAACCACTGATCCCGAACATCCACAAGCATTATTACCTCGGCTAGAAGCGGTAAAACAGGCTTATCAAGCAATGGTTCAACAGGATGCCCGCAATGAAGTTCTGGGGGACCCGGACGAATACTATCGACTCTATGATCGAGCTGATTTAGAACGACTCAAGTTGTGTACCCAGCCAAATGAGCCTGTCAGCATGGATGACTGGTTGATTCCTTTTGCAAAGCATGTGGATTTGGCGCTGATTCAGTATCCCGTTATTGTGGTTCAAGAATATGGGTGGAGTGTTTTCCGCCTTGCTGCAACCGCGATGTTGACCCTCCAACAACTGCCGCATTGTCAGCTGCTAACCAACAGTACGTTGGTCGATGCACAAATGCATGATGGGCAGTGGCATTTGACCTATCATGATAAAGATTCACAATCCCATACGCTGGTTGTGGATTATTTGGTGAATGCCTGTGGATATGAGACAGGCAAGCTGGATGATCTGACCAAGAATCCTCAGTACCGGATGGCTGAATTTAAAGCTGCATATATTGCCAAATGGCCGGATGAGCATAGTCTCTGGCCCGAAGTAATATTTCATGGGCAGCGAGGCACACCACAAGGCATGGCTCAGTTGACACCATATGCGGACGGTGTGTTTCAGTTGCATGGTATGACCAAAGCTATCACCTTGTTTGATGATGGGTTAACACGAAGTTCGACCCATTCATCACAACCAGTTCTGCCCGATGTGTTGCAGATGAAACTAACCGATGGTTGGCCGGATGCCGTGGTTGAAGCCAGAACGCGTCACGCAATTGCGCATATCGGCAAGTTCATACCTGACTATTGTCGCGCTTATCCGGATGGCAAACCACTGTTTGGTGCTCAACAGATCCCGGGTGAAGATGAGACGCTGCGTGCCGCTGATGTGTCGTTCAGTGGTCACAATTATGCCCGGATCGAAATTGTCAAAGGTTCATCGGCATTAGAAGCGGCAAGGAAGCTGATGTCGCACTGGCAATTAGGTCATGACTCAACATCGGCTTCGATTGAGCAGCAGCACCCCATTAGCCTGTCGTTCGACGCCGATAGAATTGAACAATTTGCGATTGATTTGGCTCAGACTCGAGGTTATCCCATTGAACTGGCGAAAATTATTGGTTGTTAATGCCATCCTGTCGTTATATTTGTCTGAATTTGTAAAATGATTCTTATAATCCGGACAGATGTCGCAGGTATTTCAAGCTAGAATGACTTTACGATTACATTGGTGTGGTAACATTACCAATGTAAGTTTTACATGGGGGAGGCTAGGCAATGAATGTATTGATTACCGGCGGTATGGGCTATATTGGCAGCCATACTTGTATTCAGATGATTGAAGCAGGCATGAAGCCTGTGATTTTAGACAATCTTTACAATAGCAAATCAGCCGTGTTGGAACGTATCGAAAAGATTTCTGGTCACCGACCTGTATTTATCCGAGGTGACGTTCGTGACCGTAGTCTATTGATTGAAGTGCTGAATGAGTATCAGATTGATGCTGTGATTCATTTTGCGGGTTTGAAAGCGGTTGGCGAATCGGTTCAAAAACCACTGGAATATTATGAAAATAATGTGAGTGGCACTTTGGTGTTGGTCGATGCGATGCGAATTGCGAATGTTAAGACATTGATTTTCAGTTCATCCGCAACGGTTTACGGTGATCCGGCTTCAGTGCCTATCCTCGAAGATTTTCCGACTCAGGCAACAAACCCGTACGGCAGAAGTAAACTGATCGTTGAAGAATGTCTCACTGATTTCCAACACGCGAATCCGGACTGGAGTATCACATTACTTCGCTATTTTAATCCGGTAGGGTCGCATCCGTCGGGTGAGATTGGTGAAGATCCGCAAGGGATCCCAAACAACCTGATGCCGTTTGTGGCACAAGTTGCCGTCGGACGTCGTGAGAACCTCTCTATTTTTGGTGATGATTATCCGACCAAAGACGGCACCGGGGTTCGGGACTATATTCATGTTATGGATCTCGCCGATGGACATATCGCAGCTTTGCAAAAAGTAGGTACTAAAGGCGGATTGCACGTGTACAACCTCGGAACCGGGATTGGCTACAGTGTGTTGGATATGGTTCATGCATTTGAAAAAGCGTGTGGTCAAACCATTCCGTATCAATTGGTTGAACGTCGTCCGGGAGATATTGCCGAGTGTTGGGCTGATCCGGCCAAAGCAACGCAAGAATTAGGATGGTGTGCGACCCGTTCATTAGATGATATGGTTCAGGATAGCTGGCGGTGGCAGTCAAACAATCCGGACGGTTATCCGGAACTGTAGGATGATGGATTGGAACGTCGGTCACTCATATTGAAAATGACCTTATGTTTGCAAACGTGTTTTGTTTGCAAACCATGGCATCGAATGGGTGACTGACGGTTTTAAATCGACCTGACTTGCGCTGTAGAAAATGGCTCATCCATTTGAATCACCAGCTCGTCAAGTTGTTGCGGTTCTAAACGGGATGATGCGGGGATCATTAATTTTCTCGCCATGATTTCATCGCACATCTGCCAATGTTTCAACAGACATTCGTTTTCGGTCTCACATTCCTGTGACCAAGTTTCATTGAGGAAGGGGCCTAAAGAAGCAGCACCGTGAGCAAACATAATCATGTGCCATTTGATTTCCCAAATTTTAATCGCGCGTTCCGGAAAACGTTGGTTGTAGTCTCCAGCCAGATGGGAAATCAGTTTCTCCACTTCACCTGATTGATCAACGAAATAATCAAATCTGCTGCCTTTCTGGCGAACCACATCTGCCATCAACTGGATCGGTTGTTTGTTAATCAATGTGAAAGCCAGCATCCGAACAATAAACTGATAAAGGAGTTCGTTGACTGGCATGTCTTTGGATAAATGCATTAGTATGGTTTGACAATAATGGGTAATAAATTGATGCATGTTGTCGTTAATGCAATACCAGATTTGTTCTTTACTGCCAAAATGGTGGCGAATCAGGCTGTGTGAAATGCCGACTCTTTCGCTGATGGTACGTAGTGAAACTTGCGCATAGCCAAACTCACAAAACAGTTCAGTTGCAGTTCGTAAAATTTGCTGACGCGTCAGTTCGGCATCGTGAGCGCTTCGACGCCCTTGTCTTTTTATGGTCATTTCGATGTTTTGGCGTTGAGAGATTCTAGTCTTGAGCGTTTCCCAATTGTATCCAACTTTTGAGCGCGCTGTTTTGATGGTATCCCGATTTATCAACGGGACAACTGATAAGTTGCTATCATATATAGCCACAAAGCTTGGCTTTACTCAGACACGCGATGGTTTTGGTATCCGTAATTTCACCGTCGATAATCTTTTTTTCCAGTGCTTGAACGGACAGGCAGAAGATTTCAATAACTTCATCATCGTCGCGTTGGTAATCTTGTGTCACAGAGAGATCTTTGGCCACAAACAGATGCTGAATCTCATCACAGAAGCCGGCAAGTGGGGTTAACTGTCCTAAAGCGACCCATTCGTTAGCAAGATAGCCAGTTTCTTCCGCGAGCTCTCGTTGTGCGCATGCCAGTGGTGTCTCTGGCACCTCGCGGGTACCAGCGGGTAACTCGAGGAGCCATTTTCGAATTGATGGGCGAAATTGTCGTAACATAACAATCTCTCCCTGTTGATTGACAGGCAGGATCACTGCTGCTCCCGGATGAATGATTGTCGTATGAAGGGTCGGACGGTGGGTTGGTAGCATGACTTCTTCTTCAACCAAAGAAATCTGTTTCCACTGATGTATCGTTTTACGCATACAGTCCTTTAACTTATCCGGCCTGTTATCGCTCGGAATTGTGATAGGGTGTTCTTGGAGAAACGATACCGCTATGACACTCAAAAATAAAGGTTTTTAGATTGAATAAATCTCAGCATTGATAATGATATAAAACTCATATTTGGAAACATAGGTTTCAACCAATCGCACGAATTACGGATCTGATATAAAAACAAGAGCACAAATTAAATTTTGTGCAACATTCAATTAACAAAACGATAAACTTATAATAAACTGAAGTTGTGTAAAAATATTACAACAAGAGTTCAGTATCTTGTGAATCTAGTGAGTTATTTTCATGGTAAGTTCAATTCCTGCAAGCCATTCGCAGAAGGCGTTGCTGTCAGAAAGAATTAACAAATTAGCCGGTGCACTGGCTGATGGTGTTTATGAACGGGAACACGCGATTAAAATTTGTCTGCTTTCTGCCCTTGCTGGTGAAAGCGTGTTTCTATTAGGCCCCCCCGGTATTGCAAAAAGTTTGATTGCGAAACGTCTGATTCAAGCCTTCGAGAATAGTTCCTATTTTGAATACCTCATGACACGTTTTTCAACGCCTGAAGAAGTATTCGGCCCCTTGAGTATTCAAGAGTTAAAGGATAATGGACGTTATCTTCGGTTAACTAAAGGCTATCTACCCACGGCTCAAGTCGTTTTCTTAGATGAGATCTGGAAAGCCGGCCCTGCTATCTTGAATACATTGTTAACGGTCGTGAATGAAAAAACGTTCAACAATGGTAGTGAAGTTGAGCGTGTACCCATGCGTCTGTTGGTCTCTGCATCGAATGAGTTACCGGATAAAGACAGTGGTCTGGAAGCGTTATTTGACAGAATTCTGGTGCGGATCTTTGTCAACCGTATCCAGAATAAACAAAACTTTAAGTCGATGCTGACGGTGGGTACTCCGCAAGAAGCCCATATTCCGGAAGGGTTGGCGATTACCGATCAGGAGTATCACGAGTGGCAGCAGGCATTAGATCAATTGACGCTGAGTAACGATGTTTTTGAGAAACTCTACCAGCTCAAGTCAATGCTTGATACAGCAGCGGAAAATAGTACATTGACGACATCCGATGAGATGTATGTGTCTGACCGACGTTGGAAAAAAGCCGTTAAACTGCTCAAAGCCAGTGCTTTCTTTAACGGCCGTGACAGCATTAATCCACTGGATCTGTTTCTGCTACAGGATTGTTTGTGGAATAGTCCTGATTCTCTTGCCATTGTGAAGGACGTGATTCGTGAGTTTGCGCTGAGATATGCGTTTGATCAGCAGGATGTTGAGCACCAAATTGAGATAGGTCAGGAAACGCTGACCGATATTCAACGAGAGCTAGAAGAAAAATATACAATGCCGTTGGTGGTTGAAAAAACCGCAGGGCTGATTAAAAAACAGGTCTATAGCTATGATCTGACACATGCGAAGACCTATCAATCCGGCAACCGCAAAGACCTCCTTAAAATCGTATTGCTCCAAAGTCATATGACTGTCACCGATGCAGAGAATACTGATAAATATTGTCATTGGGTCTATGTGCCTAAAACTGAGTTTGACAAGGTTATCCGTGAAGGGGGAGGTGAGCTATTCGGCTATGTGAACCAAAATACCACCCTTTGTTCTTTTCAGTTTGGCGTTGACTCAGAAGACTTGTTGATTATCAAAGATATTGCCAATCGTTCGGTACTGGTTTCTGTCGTGACGACACAACATCAAAATCAACATCAACTATTTCAGGCATGGCAAACACGGATTGAACAGGTTCATCAGCAATTGGCGCAAGCCGCTTCTCAGTTACTTCAGGCGTCCCGGTTGTTTCATGATGCGTTGCCACATCATTTTATCGACCCTGAGCTGCCTGTCGCGATGGAAAGTTCATTACAGCAATTACAACAACAGTTGGAGCAATCAATCACTGCGTGCGAAGAAGCCGCACAGCAGATGAATCATTTCGGTCAGTATTTCACTTAGGAGATTGTGATGTTAGGTGTTGACGGACTAAATCTCGCAATGATGATCGCCGATTCGGGGTTAATTGATACTGCGGTGAATGAACTGATGGACAACGTTCAACTGTTGATCGCGGTTGAAAACCGAGGTGTGAATACGTCGGTACAAAATCATTTGCTCAAGTGGCGTGGTCAGGTCAAGAAAAGAATGACCAATGTTTGTGAAACGGAGCGATTTCAACAGGAATTAGCGTTATATCAGGAAGTGATTCATTGGGATGAAAAGACGTTTTTTCAGAAAATCCCTGAGGTGTTACAACAACTCGAATGGCATTCTGCATTTTATACCACTGCCCGTCAGTTATGTGAGCAAAAGAAAAACTTTAGTAATCCGATGTTCCCCCGTTACTTTTGTGATCAATGGTATAACAGTTTATCCAATGCGCTTAAACAGGCGCAGGTGATGGAGCTGGAAGCGAATAAAGATAAGGTATTGGACGACTTATATAAGCGGATTGAAACACTGCGTTCCATGGATCAAGTGACGGATACCGACGATATAAAAAGTATCCGCCGTCTGTGGAATATGGCCGGTGCCAAATTAGGCAAAGTTGATTTAACCGTGATGAAAAAGCATGCTGAATTTCTTAAAAAACATAAAGAAATTCAACAAATTGCTGAAAATCTTGGTCGTATGGCCAGTGAGGTGGATGATCCTGATCTGCAGCAGGCAAGCGTCGAAACACTACAGTTGGTTGAAGAACAATCTGATCAGGCCACCGACGATATTGTGGGTGTCCATCAAAGTGATGATCTGAATAAAATTCTCCCCAATGAGATGCTGTTTTTAGCTCATCCTGAGCTGGAAGTTATTTTTTATAAGCATTTGATTGATAAACGGTTATTGAACTATCGTATGCAGGGGAAGTCACGAACATTATCGAAAGTGACAACGACAAAACCGGCCAATGCTCAAGTCGATATTGAAAAAGGGCCGTTTGTGGTTTGTATCGATGCGTCTGGTTCGATGAACGGATTTCCGGAGCAGTGTGCTAAAGCGGTTGCCTATGCTTTGATGCAAATTGCTTTGGCGGATAACCGGGATTGCTATGTTGTCATTTTCTCAACACAAATCATCACCTATCAATTGACCAAGCAAGATGGACTGAGAGAAGTGTGTGACTTTTTGAGTTATACCTTTAAAGGCGGTACTGATCTGGAGCTGGCATTATCGGATGCGATTAAGACCATGCACAGTGATCGATATAAGAATGCTGATTTGGTGGTGATTTCTGATTTTATGGCACCAAAACCTTCTCAGGAATTGAATGATGCGATCAACACATTAAAGGCAAGGCATAACCGTTTTCACGCCATTAGCCTTTCTCGCTATGGGAACCCACAATTAATGGAAATATTTGATTACAACTGGCGTTATTACCCCGGTATTATCGGTCGTTTGATAAAAAGTCGTTCATCCGTCAGATAACTTTATTTTAAAATAGCGAGTGATTAAAAAGCAGAGAGTCGATTGACTCTCTGTTTTTGTTTCTATCCGATTAAAAACGATAAGAAATGCCGGCAGTTGTTTGAATGGTGTGACTAGAATCAACCATTGGACTATCTTTAATTTCGTCGGGTAATACTTGATAACGGCTGGCGATAAATGCACCTAAGGTATCAGAAACATTATATCTAAGTGTGACGCCGAAATACGGTGTGGTCGCACTGCCGGGATCATAAGTTGTTAATCCACTGCGTACAGATTCGCTTGAACTGACACCATAATAATGCTGATTCAAATCACTATTGGTATATTTGATACCAGCTTCAGGAATAATGGTTAATTGCTGAGTAAAAGGGATTGGATAGTTATATTGTGCCGAAGCAATCATGCCGCCATCGGTTTCATCGAGCACGTCGATAGCAAGAGAGGATGTGATATTACCAAGCGGGGAGCGATATGTATAAGAAATGGCACCCATTGCCGTGCTGTCTCTTTTGTCCAACAATTTCATTTGGCTGTTGTTGGCATCACTCGGATCGAACTCCTGAGCATAGTAAGACACAGACGCTTGTAACACATTGTATTCGTCTTGATACAAGTAAGCCCCTGCTGAGAGTCCATGAACAAAGAAAACATTATTATCGTAATTGACTATCGGTAGCGGAAAGACATTTTCATCATAATCTTTATAAGTTGACGTTGAATATGCAGCACCGAGACCGAGTGAGAAGCCGCTACTTTCTGCAGCATATCCCGGAAATGCGATTAAGCATGATGCCGGAATAAGGCATAAAACCCGTTTTAAATATGAATTTGACATTAAAGCTCCTGATCACCTAACAAAGTTGTTTTTATTATTTACCCTATGTATATAAAGTATAAATTTTTGCTTTACAGACAAGTCGAGTAAAGAAATCTACATAAATAAAAGCATGCTTACCGAGAATATCACAGTCTGTATGATGGTTCAAAAGGATGAGTTTGACAGAAATTAATAGTCAGATATTTGTGATGTTCAATTTTCAGTTGCATCATGGTTTATTCATCATGCATTGAATTATTTGTTAACCTGATGAGGAATGTTTTGGAACTTATTCTGGTCAGATTTACCGAGTGATAGATATGACTGAGTTGCATAAATCAAATCAGCCTGTTGAAACAGGCTGATTGTGATGATGTTTCTCACCGTTGTTCTATGGGAGGTTGTTCTGTGCGGGTGACATGATATTAAGCAACGATGGGTTGAACCTTGAGCTTACGTTTATCGCCCACGGGTAGAATTACGCGACCATATTCATGGTTGAGCACTTGCGCCATCGCGAAGTAGATCGCACTTGCGCCACAGAAAATACCTTCAAAACCGGCAATCACGCCAATGGTTTCATTACCGGTGAAATCACGGATTGCCAATAATGCAAACAAAACGGTCAGAGAGCCGAACACCACTTGTTTGGCTATTGGATAACACAAAGAGCCAATAAACATAAATCCGGTGAAGATTCCCCACAATGCGAGGTAGCAACCCATAAAGTGAGCCGGGCTGGCAGGCAGCCCCATTTTGGGCAGCACAATCAGGCCGACTAAGGTGAGCCAAAATAAACCGTAAGAGGTGAACGCTGTGGTACCGAATGTATCACCACGTTTAAAACACATCATGCCCACAATGACTTGACTGAGTCCGCCATAAAATATTCCCATGGCCAGAATCATTGAATCGAGAGGGAAGAACCCTGCATTGTGAATATTGAGCAATACGGTGGTCATACCAAAACCCATTAAGCCAAGAGGGGCTGGGTTGGCTAATTTCATTGACATGAATACTTACCTTTACCAATAGATGAGGAATTAACTGTCGGGGTTAGTTATATGACAGCATCAAAACGACGCGGATTCTAATACCTCATTAGAGAAAAGCAATATATTTATCGAGTCATTGATAGCGGGGGAGAATGATTGAAATGAAAGATGTCCGAGCCCTAACTCATTCAGATGAGCAAACAAATGAGCAAATAAATTTATCAGGAATAAAAGCACACCGTCACCAGTGCGCTTGATGGAATTGTTCTATGGCTTTAATTTTAAAGCGTTATCGATATCTGCTGCGCTATGTCTTTCAGCCAATTGTTCCCATGCTTCACCCATCGTACGGTTTACAATACGGCCACGCTGGACGGCTTCACGCGTTTCGATCTGTTTTGCCCAACGGACAACATTTTCGTATGTATGAACTTGTAAAAACTCACCAGCGTTGTATGCCTGACCCAACACCAGATTGCCATACCAAGGCCAAATCGCCATATCCGCAATGGTATATTCCTCACCAGATACATAAGTATTTTTTGCCAGTTGCTTATCTAACACATCGAGCTGACGTTTCACTTCCATTGCGAAACGGTTAATCGGGTACTCTTGTTTTTCATCTGCATACGCATAGAAATGACCAAAACCACCGCCTAAAAATGGTGCAGAGCCTTGCACCCAAAACAACCAGTTCAATGTTTGAATTCTTGCTGCACCACTTGCCGGTAAAAACTGGCCAAATTTTTCAGCAAGGTGGACCAATATAGACGCTGATTCAAACACGTTGACCGCTTCATCCCCTGAGTTATCAACCAGAGCCGGAATTTTTGAATTTGGATTGATAGCAACGAATCCCGATGAAAACTGCTCAGAATCCCCGATATTAATGAGGTGAGCGTCATATTCAGCTTCTTTAATGCCCAATGCTAAGAGTTCTTCAAACAGGATTGTGACTTTTTGGCCGTTCGGTGTGCCTAATGAATAAAGTTGGAATGGGTGCTCACCAACAGGCAGATCTTGCTCAAATCTGGCCCCGGCTTCCGGGCGGTTAATATTCGCCCATTGATTCCCCGAGCTTGGTTCATTTTTCCAGACTTTAGGTGGTACGTATTGGTTTTCACTCATCTGAATTTCCCCTTTTCTTTTAGCTTTTGTTGGCAAGCCGAGTGGCTGAACATTTACGATACAAAATATCACTCGCGTATTTGGTATCGTGCTTTAGATTGTATAAGCGGTGGGATTAAAACATATCACATTCAAAGTCTTATTATTTTAAACATGTTTGGTTCATCTGTGGTAATACGGATATTGGTCATGATAATCCGTTTGTGAAGAATCCAATAGATTCAAAAATCATGTGACATGACATAAAAATATGAAGAGCAAGTGCCTGAACACTTGAAAATGGAATAATACTATCACCAGCGTGGAACTGAAGGTATGAAAAGACCGTAAATATAGGGACAGGAGCATGGCTGGTTTTTATCCGGATTGTATGCTGTCTATACCGAGCCGCATGTTTATTAGCCATTCGATTGATAATAGAGAAATTTTTGTTGACCTTGACAATCAATCCGTTAAAGTATGCCTCGTTCTCACGGTTCATACCGATGAGAGGTGGTGTTACCATCGCTTTTTAGCGTTGCCCTGGTGGTGGAATTGGTAGACACAAGGGATTTAAAATCCCTCGGCGTTCGCGCTGTGCCGGTTCAAGTCCGGCCCGGGGCACCATCTTCAATTTTTTGAAAACTATGTGTTTTTGAGAACAAAATATTTGAGAACAAAATAATTTGGCGCGTTGGCAGAGTGGCTATGCAGCGGATTGCAAATCCGTGGACCTCGGTTCGACTCCGGGACGCGCCTCCATATTGTGATAAAAAAAGACGCGAAGCGTCTTTTTTTATGTCTCCGGTACGGACGTATCGACCTGTCATCTCATCCTGTCCCTAGCGTTCGTCAAAGAAATCCTTATTGCGGATGTACTTACTCATCAAATGATAAGAAAACGGACGAATCACCCAACTGAACAGCGAACGACCAAGTCGGATCAAAGTCGGGGTATTTTCATAAATACGCCCGTTATAAAGCCAGAGCAGTTTACCGACGTGCCAATAGACAAACGGCAGTGGTGGTAAAAAGGTCACAATATCGATGTCGCAACAGATACGATAGGTTTTATGTTTCAACGTATACTGCCTGTAGAAGCGCCAGTTGCCGACAGCGGGTTGACCAAAGGTGACCACCCGCTTGATACTTTTCGGTACTCTGCGTTCCAGATAGTCCGCGACAACACATGCCATTGCCCCACCGGATGAATGTCCGGTCAGTACGATGCGTTTCCCTTGTCCAATCAACGGTAATAAAATCGTTTCCAGCCTTTCCAGCACACTCATGCCGAGTTTGTCTTCATTGCGAGCCGGCTGGCTTTCCTGTTGTAACAGATAGTACAAACCGGCATGAATATGATAGGGCAGCCCGAGTGGCCGACAGTCTTTCATCCATAATGCGAGATTCAGCACCCAGTCACTCACGGAATGAGAGCCTTTAAACACGACCACGACTTCGTCTTTTTTGCGGCTCCATAGCACTCGGATCATGGTTTTTCCGTATCGATCACGAATGATACGTTGCCCGTTGGGATCAAAACCATACCGGGTATGCCTGAATATTCGAGGGTAGGCGAGTTTACAGAGTACGGCATAATGTTCGTACTGATATCGTTTGAGTGGTTTCAAGCCGGTGGCGGATGTCCTGTCGTCTGATCTTTGCATTATCGCTCATCAATATGAAAATTTGATGAAGCGTTTGATATTATCCTGACAACGTTTCTGATGTTCGATTCAGTTCATCGTTTTATCCCGATGAGAATTCGGTGATTTCTCGGCTTCATTGGAGATGGCGCTTTTTGTCGGCACTTCTTTATAAACGCTTTTTTGTAGATAAAGTGGAGCAGAACAATAACTTTGTGGTGATCAGGTTTGGTTACTTCTGCTATGGTGCTGTCTTTGATTAAAAATCAGATTTAAACCGACATGAGATTTAGACTGACATGAGAGTTAAACCGACATGAATGCATTCTTAATTGGTGGCACAAGCAGTGGCAGTGGTAAAACGACCCTCACCTTAGGGTTACTGCACGCATTTCGACGCAAAGGTTTGTCGGTTCAGCCATTCAAAGTCGGTCCCGACTATATTGATACTGCATGGCATTCGCGGGTTGCTGGTACCTCATCCAGAAATCTGGACGAATTTATGTTACCGCAGGCAATGTTATTGAATACGTTTTACCAACGGGTGGCTCAGGTTGATGTTGCCATCATCGAAGGGGTGATGGGGTTATACGATGGTTACGGTATTGACCCTCACTATTGCAGCAGTGCCGGGATGGCAAAAAAACTGGCTTGTCCGGTTATTCTGGTGATTGACGGAAAAGCGGTATCAACGTCGGCCGCTGCAACGGTACTGGGATTTCAGCAGTTTGACCCGAGCTTAAATATCGCTGGTGTTATTCTCAATCAAGTCAATTCAGACGGTCACTTCGATTTATTGAAAACCGCTATTGAACGTTATACCGACATTCCGGTGATCGGGCGTTTACCGCATCTCAAAGCGATTGAGTTACCTTCTCGTCATCTCGGATTGATAACAGCGCATGAACAAGCGAATTATGATGACGCTTGGGATCAACTGGCTGATCAGATTGAGCAGCACCTCGATCTGGATCTACTGCTTCAACTCTCGGCGTTGCCACCGGTACCCGTACCCGATGACACGTTGGCGCAAGCCCTTAAAGGACAAGGCAACGGGCTGACGTTAGCAATGGCTTATGATGACGCCTTTAATTTCTATTATCAGGATAATCTTGATCTCTTGGCTGCAAGCGGGGTTCGGGTTGTTCGATTTAGCCCTTTGCAGGATGAGATTTTGCCTGATGCCGATCTGATTTATATCGGCGGGGGGTTTCCTGAATTGTATGCCGAACAATTGTCAGCCAACCAGCCCATGCTGGCAGCATTAAAGCGTGCTCATGAGCAAGGCGTGGCGATCTATGCCGAGTGTGGCGGACTGATGTATTTGGGGGAAAGTTTAATCGATCAAGCCGGGCAGCAGTATCCCATGAGTGGTATTTTTCAGGGGTATAGCACGATGACAACTTCGCTGAAGCGATTCGGTTATTGTCAGGTTACTGCGAACCAAGATGTGCTGATTGCCTCACAAGATGAGGTGATTCGGGGACATGAGTTTCATTACTCCGAATTTACGACAGATCTTGTCCCAGTGTTCACTTGTACCAAGGAACGAGATGGTCAGGTTTTGCAGCGTTGGCAAGGTGGGTATCAAGTCAAGAATACGCTTGCGAGTTATCTCCATGTTCATTTTGGTCAGAATCCTGATTTATTGTTGCATTGGTTCCAGCGGGGAAGCGTTCGCCAATGAGTCTGTTGATTTATTGCAGTGCCTTTATCCTTGACTTAATTCTCGGTGATCCGCCTCACTGGCCACATCCGATTCGGTTGATCGGGACTGCGATTGCCCGCACAGAACAGATGATTCGTCGTTTGAGCCGGCATGAGCGTGTGCTGTATGTGGGAGGCGCCGTATTATGGGTTGTGATTGTGTCGCTGAGCTGGGGGCTGACTTGGCTGGTATTGCAAGCTGCCGCAGCGATTCATCCCTGGGTCGGTGTGGCGGCGTGCGTGTGGTTGGCTTACACCACATTGGCTGGTCGGTGTTTGGCTGATTGTGCCAATCTGGTTTATCGGGCGCAGGGGCAAGGTGATATTGAAGAGAGTCGTCGGCAATTGTCTTACATTGTGGGGCGCGATACCCGTCGCCTCGACAATGCTCAGATTTCTCGTGCTGTGGTCGAAACGGTTGCAGAAAATACCGTGGATGGTGTCATTGCACCGATGTTCTATCTGTTTCTCGGTGGTGTGCCGTTGGCAATGGCGTATAAAGCGATCAATACGTTGGATTCAATGGTGGGTTACCAGCATGAAAAATACCGGGCGTTGGGTTATGTTTCTGCCAAAATGGACGATCTGGCGAACTGGTTACCTGCACGTTTGAGCTGGTTACTCTTTTCTGTGGCTGCTTTGTTATTGCGCTACGATGCGCGAGGTGCATTGACCATTGGCTGGCGGGATCGCTATCAACATAAAAGCCCGAATTGTGCATGGTCGGAAGCGGCTGTTGCCGGGGCTTTGGGAATACAGCTTGGCGGTGCCAATGATTATTTCGGTCAGCGGGTAGAAAAGCCTTGGATTGGTGATCATCACCGTTTGATTGAGCGAGATGATATCCAGCGCACGATTCGACTGATGTATCTGGTATCGGTATTAGCACTGTTGGTTGACATCAGTGTATGCTGGATGATAGGAATCGGCTTATCATAATGTAATGCCGGTGTGAGTATGGCCCGGAGGAAGGATAAGATGATGAAAGTACATGAATGTGTGTCTTTTTTATTGGTTGATGATACTCAAGTCCTGCTGGAAAAGCGTTCGAAAGATAAAACGTGTGATCCTGATATTGTCGCGATTCCCGGTGGTCATATTGAATCGGGTGAGTCGCAAAAAGAAGCGCTGCTGCGTGAAATTCAGGAAGAACTCGGTGTCATCCCGAAAAACTATCATTATCTCTGTTCGCTCTATCATCCGACAACAGAGATACAACTGTTGCACTATTATGTCGTTAGTTTTTGGGATGGCGGCATCTCGTCTTTCGAAGCCGAGGAAGTCTTTTGGTGTGATTTGTCTGAAGCGCATGTTGACACGTTGGCAGACAAGGTGGCCTTATCCGAATACCATCGTTTAAAAGGCAGCCCGATATTACCGAATTTAACGGCGTGAATGGCGTGGTTTACAGAGTGACAGTTGCTCTTAGTGCATCAAAAACAAAGCATTAAAAAACGGAAACCTCGGTTTCCGTTTTTTTGATCGTTGCTAATGCGATTTATAGACTGGCAAGGATCGTTTCAGCGTTGCTGACTTCAAATGATTTCGGGGGCTCAACGTTGAGCTGCTTGACCACACCATCTTCAATGATCATGGCATAACGTTGCGAGCGAACGCCACCGAATTGCTCGGTATCCATTTCCAGACCGAGCGCTTTGGTGAAACTGGCATCGCCGTCAGCCAGCATCATAATTTCTGAAGCATTCTGCGCTTCACCCCATGCTTTCATCACAAATGCATCATTGACGGAAACACACGCGATAATATCAATGCCTTTCGCTTTTAATTGGTCGGCCAGCACAACATAGCCGGGCAAATGGGCTTCTGAGCAGGTCGGTGTGAATGCACCGGGAACGGCAAATAAAACCGCTTTCTTACCGGCAAACAGTTCTTGGACCTGATGATTGACCATGCCATCTGCTGTCAGTTGACTTAACGTTGCTTCAGGGAGCTTCTGACCTTGTTCGATCATGATGTTTTCCTTTTATTGGTATGAGGGCTTCTGTTGAGTCTAGCCTGAAATCAGATCAATAAAAACATAAAAATATTAGGGGATTATGACGAAAGGACGGTGTTTTCCAAGATGACCGGCGAGTGTTGCTATGTTGCAAAGAACAATATGGCTGCGTAAAAAAACCCACATGGCTGTGGGTTTTATCTGAATCCATGACAATACTGCGGGGATTACTTTTTACCCTGCGTCTGGAGTTTATCTTGTTCGGTTAACTCTTTAATGCGACGACTCATTTCTCGGCGCTCTTTGGAGATTTCCGCACTCTTGATGATGTGATCATCAACCCGATCTTCATAGTCTGCTTTCATGTTTTTCACGATGGCAATAAACTCATCGTGTGTCATTTCAGGTTTGATGTAATCTAGCAGGTTCTCAAGCAGGTCAACACGTTTACGGTTATCCCGAACTTTTTTCTCGTTATCGATCAACTCCCGTTTTAGTTTGTTTTTACGGCGTGCTAGCGAGACAATTTCAAATACGCTGCTCATCGGTTCCTTTCCTATTGTCTTATTAAATGGTCTATCAGAATTAAATCATATCCATCGCCTTGGGAACAGCCCTGAGATCAATCAAAAGCAGCTTTGTCTGCTGAATTTTCTAGCGATTAGCATGTGAGTCGGCTGGAAATGTGATTCCTCGTTTGAACATGATTTATTTTCTGAGTCAGTCACTATATGATAATGACACTCCTATTATCACTCATCAGAAGTCATGTCATTATCATCAGAGATTATTGTTCCTATTTTTGAGGAACCGTTCGAAAACCCATGTCAGGATAAACTCAGAACTGGCTATATCACAGCAAGAAAATCGTGTAGTTTCACGGACATCGAATTACATCGTTCGCACATTTTCATGCTGGATGAGCATGGTCGTATTGTTAAATGTAGTTTTGTTGTCGAACATTAAATGATGTTAAATATTGTGTTATAGAGCATGAAGGAAATCATGATGAAGTATGAACTTAGTACGCATGAAGCACGAATTATCGGCAGTTTAATTGAAAAATCGATTACCACACCGGATTACTATCCACTGAGCCTCAATAGTTTGGTTACCGCCTGCAATCAGAAGAGCAACCGAGAGCCGGTGATGAATTTATCTGAATCTCAAGTGCTTGAAACCGTAGAAGGTTTAATCTCTCGTCGGTTGGTCAGTGATGAAAGCGGCTTTAACAGCCGGACCAGCAAATACCAACATCGCTTTTGCAATACGGAGTTCGGAGATTTGCAACTGACAGAGCAAGAGCTGGGAATCATTTGCTGCTTGTTGCTACGTGGCCCGCAAACCCCGGGAGAATTACGAACCCGAACCAATCGTCTCTGTGTTTTGCCGGACATGAAGATAACGGAACAGGTTCTGGAAACGCTGATTGAAAGAGAATTAGTGGCTCGGTTAGCGCGGGAGCCGGGCAAAAGAGAAATTCGCTATCGTCAGACATTTACACCTTATGATGCCAGTGAAGATATTGCAGCAGAATCGGCAGTGGAAGCTTCGGGACAATCAGAACGATTTGATGCCCTCGAACAAGAAGTTGAGACATTAAAGCAGGAAGTTCAGTGGTTACGCGCACAAGTCGATGAGCTCCTTTCTTCTCATGAATAAGATTTGATGACTGACGAACAGACCTCTGAGTGGTGGATCTATTTGATTAGAACGCCCCAAAATGCGCTTTACTGCGGTATAACAACCGATATTACACGACGCTTTCAGCAGCACCAGTGTGGTCGGGGAGCAAAGGCATTACGGGGCAAATCTCCTCTGACGCTGGTCTGGAGCCATCCGGTCGGCACACATCGTGACGCGTTGCGCATGGAAGCGAAGGTCAAACGTTTTTCCAAAACCCACAAAGAAAAAATAGTGCTCAAAAATTTATTACCGTCGCAAATTTTTGATCATAAAGATGCATAACTATCTGTAGAGCGTTCATTTTGTACTAATCTTAGATCGATCACTTATGAGATAAGGTGGGTATTCATGAAGCATTATCGATTGATGGTAGTGGTATGCTCTTTTGTGGCTCCGGTTGAAGCTGCATCATGGGTTGCAGATGCGAGAGGTAATGGTATGGGGAATACCGGTGTGACGACCGCGGATTTTCTGTTAGCACCTTTTTATAACCCTGCGTTAACTGCAGTGTACCGTGATCATGATGATTTCGGATTATTGCTCCCTTCCGTAAACCTGAATGTCCGAGACGAAGATGATACCATCTCAATTGTCGATGATTTGCAAGATGAAATCGATCGGTATGAAGCTAGCGGTGGTAGTGTTGATTCTGCAACTATTGCCCAAATGAATCGTTATTTGGATGAGCTTTCTGATAATGCCCCATTAAGTGTATCAGGTGGTATCGGTGTTGCCATGGCTATTCCTCATCAAACGCTTGCTATGAATGTTTATGCCCGAGGGTATGTTGAATTGTTTGCCGAGCCGAAGATTGCGGCAAATACGGGTAACTCTGCCGCGGCTGTCCAGAGTCGTTATGAAGCATCCAGTGTTGATTTATTGGCTTTTGGATATACCGAACTCGGTGTGGCTTTTGCAAAGAAGTATGAATTTTTACAGCAGCAATTTTCTTTCGGCATTACACCTAAATATCAGTGGATGAGAACATATAGACAGATCGCATCAGTGAAAGATTTTGATTGGGATGATTACGATAAAAGTGAAGTCAACAAAAATGCATTGAACTTGGATATCGGTGCAGTTTGGCTCAAAGATGTCTACCGGGTTGGTATCAGTGTAAAAGACTTGTTCAATCATTCAATTGAGACCTTTGATGGTCAGAATCATTATCAATTGGACACGCAAGTGACGGTGTCGGCTGGCTATGTCGGAGAGTTCTTGAGTGTAGCCGTTGATGTTGATATGACCAAGCAAGAACGATTCACCGGTAAAAATGATGACACTCAGTTTGTCCGGTTTGGTATTGAAGGGAATGCCTGGGGTTGGGGGCAGCTAAGGGCCGGATATGAAATTGACACAGAGAATACAGTGGATGATGCCATTACCTTCGGTTTGGGAATCAGCCCCGGAGATGCGGTGAGCCTTGATATTGCCGGCAGTTATGCCGGAGAACATCAGTTGGGTGGCTCGGCAAATCTCGCCTTTACTTTTTGATTCATCACAGAGCGCGTCATACGAGCGCTCTTTCTTTTGTTTCTATTGAACATATTCAATTAATGAGAAGACGATAATGAGACTTTTTGGCGTTATTTTAACCACCTGCTTTCTTGTTTATCATTCAGCAGCGTATGCGTTAAGTGGCTATTGGCATTACAACGAATTTCTTGATTTAAATCCTGAACAAAAGCAACTGACGATCTCTTTGGCAAATTCGGTCCGGCTTGAGCCACAGCCATTACAGGCGACTCAGACACGCCCAGTAAAAATATCCGTGATCTATCCCGGCCAACAGGTATCAGATTATTGGAGCCGTAACATTCGGGCCTTTGAATTACGCTTGAATGAGCTGGATATCAAGTATGAAATACATCAAGTGTTTACGCGGCCGAATATGGATGTTCGTCAACAAAGTCTGTCTTTGATGGAGGCATTAAAGAATAAATCCGACTATTTGATTTTTACGCTCGATACCACCAGACACAGAAAATTTATTGAACATGTGTTAAGAGGCCGAGAAACCAAACTGATCTTACAGAATATAACGACACCGGTGAAAAACTGGGCCCATCAACAACCTTGGATGTATATCGGCTTTGACCATGAAATTGGAACCGGTATGTTGGTGGATTATTTTAAGAAAACATTGCCCTCCCATTCACCTTATTCCGTGCTGTATTTTTCACAAGGTTATGTGAGTGAAGCCCGAGGGGATACCTTTATTCAAGCGATGACTGAATACCCGCTCGTATCATCGTTTTATACTCAGGCCAATCAGGAAAGTGCTTATAAAATTACACTTGAGAATCTGAAAGAGCACCCGGAGATTAAATTGTTGTATGCCTGTTCAACCGATGTCGCCCTCGGTGCAGTTAAAGCCTTGAAAGAACTCGGCAGAGAAGATGTGCTCATCAATGGTTGGGGTGGCGGTTCTGCTGAGTTGGAGGCTATACAGCATCATGATTTGGATGTCACGGTGATGCGAATGAACGATGATACTGGTGTTGCCATGGCGAAGCCATTAAGTGGGATCTTGAAGGGAAAAAAGTACCAACGGTTTATTCCGGGGACTTTGAGGTCGTTTCCAGTGCGGATACACCCGAGCGAGTTGAAGCGTTGAAACAACGTGCATTCCGGTATTCTGATCGACACTGATCTGATCGGAAATGATAGATAAAGAAAGAGATCATGCTTTATGAATGTCAGGCCGAGCCCTATTCAGCAGAAACAAAAGATAGCGACCTATTTTACTCGGGCGATTACAATTATTATTGTCATTCTGACCTTTAGTGTCCTGTTTCAGAACTATCAGATCAGTAGTCAGTTGATCGCTCAGGAAGTGCAGCGAACGGCAAATCAGACCTCGGGATTAGTGCAGGGTATGGTTAACTTCCGTCTTTCTTTACTCAAAATCCATCAAGATGGTAGTGCGAAAAATGCTGATTTATTACATGCGGTAAGTTCTGGGAAATCGCAATATATTGATCAATATTTTCGTTCCGTTGACCAGCTTGACCCGGATAATACCCCGGACGTTCGTTTTATTGCCGGGTTGAATGATATGCTGTGGGATGATGGGAATGCCCAGTTCTATGGCATAGTGTCGAATGAATTGGAATCTGTTTCACACCGGATTGCAGTGAACAGTGAATGGATGTTGGTGAAAATACCGTCTTTGCTGGAAACCGTTTATGCTTTGGCAAGAAGAACGCCGCTGGTAAGTAATTCTGGTGAACTGAACGGTTACTTATACGTCATGTTTGTGATTAATAATAATTACAATCTTATCGAACAAATTCGCTCCCGCAGCAATTCGCAGAACTTGATTTTGGCGATCGGGTCCAATGTGCTTTCGACGACTCTCAACGGAGAAGAGTCATACTCAGAGCAGGATGTGCTTACTCATCCCCAACATTCTGATCGACTTGAGTCTTATACGGTCAACACGACCGAGCTCAATGTCGATGGTAATCCGACACAACTGATAATGTATGCAGTTCAGGATAATCAGAACGTGGTTAAACTGAAGCGCAACTTTTATTATGGTGTCGTGTTTATTCTCGTGGCGACAGCATTGTTCTCTTTCATCTTGTGGCGATGGTTACATAAGCGCATTCGTGCTGAGATTGAAAAATTGGTGCAGTTTAGTCGCTCAATTGTGGATCGTGGGACCGAGCATGTTTTTCATGGCTCAAAGATTGAGGAATTTGACCTATTCGGGCGAGCACTTGAACATACCTTTAAGCGTTTATCTGAACAAGAAAAGCAATTTGAGAATTTGTTCAATTTCTCTATTGCACCAACCATTTTATGGGGCGCGGATGGCCGTTTACTCCGGATGAATCCAGCCGCGGTGAAACAGTTTTCAAAAGAGAATCAGGTTGCGACGTTCTATGAACTGAAAGAACGATTAATCCCGAGCATCAAGAAGGCGTCCAGTGGTGAGACGCTGAACGAAGTCGCGACTGAGTTTGAAGATCAAACATTCCGCTGGACGATTTCGCCGATAGTCACCGAAGGCCGGGTTGAGTCGGTTCTGACTCAAGGGCAAGATGTTACGACTATCGCTGAAGCTGAAAAGCAAAGCCATTTGGCGCGCAGTGAAGCAGAGAGAGCTGCTGGTGCCAGAGCCGATTTTCTGGCTCGGATGAGTCATGAGGTCAGAACACCCTTAAATGGGATTTTGGGCGTGTCACAACTATTGAAAGAAAGTGTGACGGATGATAAGCAGCGTGAACAGGTTGGCGTACTCTGTTTGTGTAGCGAACATCTGCTTGCGGTTTTGAATGATATTCTTGATTTCTCCAAAATTGAGCAAAATAAGTTCAAACTGAATCCGGTTCATTTCCACTTGATCGAGACGGTTCGAGTCATCGAGCGGATCTATCAGCCGTTATGTCAGGAAAAGGAACTTGAACTCGACGTTATGACCAATATTCAGGAAGATACCGTCGTAGTAGTTGATCAAATCCGCTTGAATCAAATCATCTTTAATCTATTGAATAACGCGATTAAATTTACCCGTGAAGGTGAGATCTGTGTCCTGCTCAATTTAAACCATTCAGAAGGCGGGGCAATGTTTCACGTCTCCATCTCTGATACCGGTATTGGCATTGGACATGATGACCTTTCGTTGATTTTTGAACCCTTTATTCAAGGTGGTACGACATCGAATCGCGAATTTGGTGGGAGTGGTTTAGGGCTATCGATTGTGAAAAATTTAGTGGAACTCATGGGGGGAGACGTATCGGTTTCATCACAGGTCGGTAAAGGAAGCTGCTTCGAGTTCACGATCCCGATTGAAGTTGAGCTATACCATGCTAAGAAAGAGAAAGAAGCGATTGAGCTGGATCCGTCCGGCCAGTTATTCGAGCAATCTCCTCATGTACTATTAGTCGAAGATAATAAGACCAATGCCTATATCGCGAAGGCATTCTGTGATCGTTTTGGTCTGCGGGTGACATGGGTTGAAGATGGAACGACTGCCGTTGAAACAGTTAAAAAAATGGGCTTTGATCTAATTTTGATGGATAACCAGTTGCCGGGGATGGATGGGGTTGAAGTCACCGATTTTGTGAAACATCAACTCAAGCTCGATACACCCATTTATGCGTGTACTGCGGATGATACTGAAAAAACGAAAAATGATTTCTTACATGCAGGAGCCGAGTACATTCTGGTTAAACCCATTCGGGAAGAGAACTTATATAAAGCGCTGGTTCATTTCAGAGATAGCCACTGGGTACCACTGACGTCGAGCGTGCTTCAATCACATTAATTACGGGGTTATTTGTGGTTTATGTATCGTTATCGTTGATGAGATTCCTTAACCGGTTTCCAGAGTAAGAAACCGGTCAACGGTGATTAAATTAATATTCGTAGCGAACCCCAAGGACAGTTCTCGGCCCCCAAAGTCCATTGTTGTCAAACCCCATATTGAGCGAGAGTTGATCAGTTGAGTGGAAACGCGCACCGAAGCTGACGACAGAATGTTCATCAAGCTTACCCAGTTTGCCATAAACTTCAAGTTTATCACCGAGCCATAACCGAGCACCGATATTAATTTCTCCCAGAGT
This sequence comes from Vibrio gazogenes, assembly GCF_023920225.1. Taxonomy (NCBI): domain Bacteria; kingdom Pseudomonadati; phylum Pseudomonadota; class Gammaproteobacteria; order Vibrionales; family Vibrionaceae; genus Vibrio; species Vibrio gazogenes. The sequence goes on along the minus strand of NZ_CP092588.1, from coordinate 772,395 downwards.
ATCGGACTTACCACCTTCATCTTCCGGGTATTTGATTTGATGTAACAGGATGGCACCGAACGCATCAGCAAACTGCGTCAGTGGCCCGTTAAAGCCAATCCCTCCCGCAAGATCCCAATCGTTATCCATTTGGGTGTCGGCATGAGCGAGCACATGAAAGTTGTCCACAACACTCATGCTGAATTCAGAACCAATAGATTCAGGCCCGCCACCGACTCGGACTTCAAGATAGTTGTAATTGAAATTTGCAGCATGGGCTGCCAGCGGCGCAAGGATAAAAGCAAGGCCTGTAATGGTTAGATTGAAAGCCTGTCTTAGCATAAAATGTCCTATTGGTTTCATTCCCTTTGTATATAGAGAAGTATAATATATTGATTTTTAATTTAAACGATTAAGACAGATATTCAAGTGTTACCTATCAACTGGTTATGATTCTTTGAGTAAATTCCAAAATTCTGATAGTGGCAGTTGCTTATTTCTGGTGGAGTGACTCGATTATGAAATCTTCCTTAAATGCCCTGATGGTTCAGGGGACCACCTCTGATGCAGGGAAAAGTGTCCTCGTTGCCGGGCTGTGTCGGGTGCTTTATCGTCGGGGGATTCGGGTCTCACCTTTTAAACCCCAGAATATGGCATTGAATAGTGCTGTGACATCTGATGGGGGAGAAATCGGTCGTGCTCAGGCGGTTCAGGCTTTCGCGGCAGGGATTGAACCTTCGGTGCATATGAATCCGGTATTGCTCAAACCGAATTCCGATACGGGAGCACAGATTATTCTGCAAGGCAAAGCCGTCACCAATATGGCAGCGGATTGTTACCATGATTATAAGAAGACCGCACTGCATGTGGTGATGGATTCGTTTCAACACCTGAGTGAAAGATACGACAGTATCATGATTGAAGGGGCTGGTAGTCCTGCCGAAATTAATTTGCGAGAAAATGATATCGCCAATATGGGGTTTGCTGAGGCGGCTGACGTACCGGTAATTATTGTCGCAGACATTGATCGTGGCGGTGTTTTTGCGCATTTGTATGGCACACTGGCATTGCTTTCTGAGTCTGAGCGAGCGCGAGTCGTTGGTTTTGTCATCAACCGGTTTCGCGGCGATATTGGTTTACTTCAGTCAGGACTTGACTGGTTGGAGCAGAAAACCCAGAAACCAGTGATTGGCGTACTGCCTTATTTACATGGATTGGATATTGAGGCTGAAGATGCGATTGTTGCCACCGAAGTCCGTGAAGGCGATGAGAAGCTGAAAGTGGTGGTGCCGGTATTCTCTCGTATCAGTAACCATACTGATTTTGATACTTTGCGCCATCACCCGGAAATTTCGTTTCGTTATGTCAGGAAAGGAGAAAGACTCCGTCATGCGGATCTGATCATCCTTCCCGGCAGTAAATCAACCCGTGCTGATCTTGCATTTTTGAGAGCACAAGGGTGGAATAAAGATATCATGCAGCATCTGCGCTATGGCGGTAAAGTCATCGGAATTTGTGGTGGATACCAAATGCTTGGTCGGACGGTGAGTGATCCATTGGGAATTGAAGGGGAACCGGGTGTGAGTCAGGGGCTTGGGTTACTGGATATCGATACTGAATTGGTGGCGCAAAAACACCTGACGAACGTGCAAGGCTCACTCAATCTTGCGGGGAATCATGTCCGGGTACGAGGATATGAAATTCACGCCGGACATTCACAGCGGCGGAATGGCAATTGTGATCGGCCCGTGATTCAGCTACAGGACGGTCGGGAAGATGGTTTGGTGGATGATGCGAATCAGGTGCTTGGGACTTATCTACATGGTATTTTTGATCAGACGGAAGTGATGCAATGTTTATGTCAATGGGCCGGTAGCGGAGAGCTCCAAACACTTGATCACGAACAACGGAAAGAAGATGCCCTCAACCGGGTTGCTGATGCAATTGAAGCGCATCTTGATCTGGCATTGCTATGGCCGGAATTAGCGGAATAAGTGACTATTTCGTTCGGCCACTATTTGATGGATATGAATGCTATATGTATGACGATTCAGCGTCGTAATCAGACTTGAATATCGAGTAAAGAACCGATCATATCCTGTTCACGCTGAATCACATTTGCACCCGCTCGGTTATATTGTGTTGCCTGATTGAGTTTTATTAAGGCGTCAACCTGAGTTTGATCCGGGTCTTTGTCGGCAGTTTCTTTTTGTTGGCGAATCGTATTTTGCTGGGGAGCTGCTGCGAGTGACGGGTCGACTGCACGGGGTTCTTGCTGCATTTGTTCATCGGAGCGATGATGCGCCGCACGGTTCAGATCACGACTTGCCTCATTGGTCATTTGAGTCGCATGATCGATCATTTGATAACCGGACTGAAGTGCAGATATAGACATAAAAACTCCCTTGGTCGTGTTCATATTATAGCCAAAATATGACTCAGGTACATTTTTTTCTTGATCGCTATAAGTGCACGTAAATTGATGCATAACGGATAGCCCTAAAACAGGCTGGAGAGCACATCCAACTCTTCGTGAGTCAGCAGCGGCGAACTTTCCGGAGATAAGTTTGCATCGATTTCGTTCTGAAGGCTGCGTAATTGTGCTGGCGTCAACTGTTTGAGCTGCGATTTTAATGATTCAAACTGGCAGTCTGACAGGCTGGGTTCGAATACTGGGAAATTATGGTGACTATGACTGAGTTGTGTCCGCATCGTTATACTCCATTTCTCCATCACTGATGATTAAGTCAGGCCACGATGTTGTGATTTTGTATGTTTTCTGTACGGCCCAGTTTTAGAGTCTAAGTATTTCGATGGATTTTTTGTCCGTGTAATGTCAGATAAAAGCAAGAATGTAGCGTGGCGTCGTCTGTTTTTGCAATAAAATATCAGTTTTGTTTATTTTATATCCATTCATATATATTTTATCAATTAATGGTGTTTCGGTCTTGCCTCAGTATTATTCCTGCTCGACGTTGCCAGCCAGTTTATTGGTCAATGAGTGTAATTCAGGAAGAATCCGGTGAATCAAATGCAGTTGTTGTAACACCAAACGGACCGAGCCTTTATCTTCCTCACGCCATTCTGCCAGTTGCTTTTCTAATCCCGTGTCTTCTATCTTCTGACTGATATCAGTGTTGTTTTGGTGATTTTCCAACTGCTCGTGGAGTTGTTGCAGATGTTGGTGGATGACACGGTGCCCGTTAAGAACCAAATGGAGAAACGATTCGTCTCCCAATTGTGTTCGGTGTGCACCGATGGTTGAAATATAACTGAGCAATGCGTGATTTAAGGTCAAAAAGCGGAAACTGTCTTCTTCGGCTTTTCTGTATTTACCTGGTTCAGACAGCATATTATTGATTGCCGTGGTGAGCGCGGCATCCTGATCATGCGCTGCTCTTCTCGCGATACGGTAACTCAGGCTATCTTTTTTGCCGATACGGTATTGAACCATCATCTGATCGAGATAATTTTTATTACTTCGAATAGCTTCGGCCATGACTCGGTGAAGCCTTTTCGCGTGCCAATCCGGCAGAATAAAAGAGACCGCAAGCACGGCAAGGCCACATCCAATGAGGGTATCGAGTAAACGCGGCAGTACGACTGCATATCCCGCGCCCATCTGATTGAAACAAAACAGTACCAAGACAGTGATAAATCCGGTGGCGTAGCCGTAATTATTGTTGCGGAATGCAAAAAACATCACGCCGGAAATAACAATCATGGTGACTTGGCTTGCCTGTGAGGGAAACAAAGAGAGCAGTAATACACCGATAAATAGCCCGGAAATGGTGCCGATAACGCGGAGCGTAATTCTTTGTCGGGTCGAAGAAAAATTGGGCTGACAGACAAACAGTGTCGTGAGGAGTATCCAGTATCCCAGTTCCAGATCGAGCGTTTGCAAAATGGCATATCCGATTGTGAATGTCACAGACATGCGAATGGCATGACGAAACAACAGTGAATCGCGGTTCATGTTATTCCAGACACGCTGCCACATACTTCTCAAACCATAAGGATTGGTATCGGAAAGTTGGCTTTCATCAAACTGGTGACTTTCGGGATGACTAATATTACAGAGCAGCTTTTCGATGGTTGACAAGTTGTTAAAAAGATAATTGAGTTGGGCAAATAATGATTTCCACTCAGGATGGGAATGCGTGTGTAAGTACTGCATTGAGAGATGCAGTTCATCCAGAGCCATCGTGGATGCGTTCGGGTGTTGATATTCTCGGTTTTCTTTGATGCTTGTTGCGACTTCCCGACATGCCTGGGCTTGCGTTTCTAACAGATGTTGGAAACGGAAAAGAATATCACTGCGCCCGAAATGTTCCGCGAGTTCTTGATATCGATAGTGGGTTGAACTGATACGCTCATGAATATCCTGCGCAAGAAAATAAGTGTTCAAGAAATGATGACTGGTGGTATGAATCTGACCTTTCTTGCTATAGGAAAGTAACGTCGCCTTACATTGATTCAATGCTGTCACAATCAGTGCGTTGAAATTGGCTTCACGGATCCGATAGGGTTGAATCTGCATCTGTGAGACAGGATGGAATCGTTCGCTTTTCAGCGCAAAGTAATCAGCCAGATTGAAAAAGACGGCGGAGAGATTCTGTTGTACCGGACGGTTAGGGAACAGGAGTAGCCATACGATTGAGAGCAGGAAATACCACAGCGCGCCAGCAAGCAGTAACGTCGGTTGAAACCAGAATCCGGGATTTTGGTGTTCACCAATCATGGTATATACGGCTATCAGCAATGAGCCGAATGCAATACTGGCATAACGAGAGCTGATCGCGCCGAGCATGATGAAACCAAATGTGGAAATAGATAAGCCGATCGCGAATAAAATGGGGTGATAAAATAGAATCTCAATCGAAAATGTCGCAATTGCAAAACAGATGAGTGCCAGACCGATGGTTTTGAGTCTACCAATAATGCTGTCATCTTGTTCTGTCAGCGCTGCGGCAATAATCCCCAGAATCAGCGGTGTGATCCAAGTAGACAGTTGATAATGCCAAGTTGGCCCCACCACGCCTAATAGTGCAATTAAAATTAAGACAGAATAATGGAACGTTTTATTCGCCCAATAACCACGAACCCGACTGAGGAATTTCACAGGATTTCAACCATTTCATTCATGTTGTACCACTACTGTGGATTGTATCAGAACTGCATTGTAACGTATTGAACTTTTGTCCGTCTTTTCAGTAAGAAATATGAAAAATATGGCGTAATTCTCAATCGGGAAATGACAAAACGCTGACGTATCAAACTGTGTGGTTGTGATATTTGTTGCGTCTGTGAATGTCAGTCAAACCATGATGTTGATATGATGCCTCAGAATCGTTGAGATAATTGACTATTTTATATATAAATAGACCCTCGTGACCTATGGGCAGGATTTAGACTGCACTGAGGGCATACTTCAGATATTCTTACGCGTGTAACCCGATTTATACGTTGAAATTTAAGTCAATGAGCATAACTGATGCAGCTGAAAGCCAGTAATACTGCGAAATATTTTATGAATGATGAGTTTTACGCCGTCGCAATTGATGGCGATAAACTCATCGTCCGTTCTCGTGTTGCAGAAGAAAGAATTCCATTTGCAGTCTGGGATGGTTCAGTCCGTGTCCGGCGCGGAATTGTGTGGGGTGAACTTGAGTTTTTTGCCCATGTACATGATGGCCAACGTTACAGTTGGCTCATTCGTGGATTACCTTGGCCCCAGAGCCGAAAGTTTGCTAACCAAGCTGTTACTGCCTATCGTCAATGGCACCAATCGCAGTGTGCTCAGTTGGCTACTTACTTACCGGCTTGGCAGCAGGCGTTGAGTCAACATCAGAATGAACCTGCTTTTCTTGCTCATTCCAAGATCAGAGAATGGCACCGTCAGGTGAGTCGTGATTTGACAACATTGGGGATGTCTCTCGATGAGATTGAGCAGCGGGTCCCCGGGCTGATTTCAGAGATTGCGGCCTGGTACCATCAACCTTCCGTGATGTTGTCACAGCGTAACGAAACATGGATTGAGGCAGAGCGTGAGCGCTGGGATACGTTATTTAACACACTGGAATCCTCACCTTTAAATCCATCGCAGCAGTCCGCCGTGCTTTTGAATGATGATTACAATCTGGTGCTCGCTGGTGCCGGTTCGGGAAAAACCAGCGTGCTTTCTGCCCGGGTTGCTTATTTGATTGAAAGTGGGTTGGCAAAGGCCGATCAAATCCTACTGCTTTCATTCGGTAAAGATGCTGCATTGGAGATGGAACAACGATTGAAAGATCGGGTGGGGCCGGCAGCGCAGCATGTTACAGTGAATACATTTCATCAGCTTGGATTACGGATTATTCATGAGGTGGAAGGGCAAAACGTGCAGCTATCCCCGATCGTCGGCGAAGCGAAGCTCAAAGAAGCCTGGATGACCGATTGGCTCAAAAAACACTGGATGACACCGACAAACTTTAAACGGTGGCAAAAACACCTAAATCAATGGCCGATTGCTTATATCAAAGGGGATGAAGAGCTGGGGAGTCATGTCGAGAACCCCAAATTGATTTCTTGGTTGACTCAGCAAGTCGAACAACTGTCGCTGTTGGGATCCAGTAAAAAAGAGATTCAGCAAAAAATCGTCGAGCGAGAAGATTATCCACGTCTGAACAGTGAACTGGCATTATGCTGGCCATGTTATCAGGCATGGAATGAGATGCTTAAGACCCAGGGACAACTGGATTTCAATTTGATGATCAGTCGAGCGACCACCTATGTCAGAAAGAAAAAGTATCAATCCCGTTGGTCGTTCATCATGGTTGATGAATATCAGGATATTTCGCCGCCGCGTCTTGCGTTATTGGAGGCGCTCTGCAAACAACATCAATCAAGCGGGAATCTCTTTGCCGTCGGCGATGACTGGCAATCAATTTACCAGTTTGCCGGTTCCGATGTTGATTTAACGACGGGCTTCAAGCAGCGCTTTCCTGCATCGACAGTGACACATCTCGATACTACTTATCGGTTTAATAACCGACTGGCTGAGGTGGCAAATGCTTTTGTACAGGCTAATCCACAGCAGATACCGAAATCACTCAATAGTCTGAAAATACAGAAGAGCAATGCGGTGGCATTATTGCCCCAATCACGAATTGAAAAGGTGATTGAGCAACTGAATCGCAAGAATTCAGCCAAAAATGAAGTCAAATCACTATTAATTCTTGGCCGAAATCACTATCACAAACCGGAATTATTGGCCGCGTGGCAGAAGCAATACCATCAGCTTGATATTCAGTTCATGACCTGTCATGCCAGTAAGGGCAAAGAAGCCGATTTTGTGATCATTGTGAATGTGGATGAAGGGCAGTTTCCGACTAAAACGAAAACTTTGCATTTAGATGATGTATTAACGTTATCAAATGAAACTTTCCCGAATGCAGAAGAACGTCGGTTATTTTATGTTGCGATGACCCGAGCAAGAGAAAAAGTCTGGGTTGCCTACAATGCAGTCGGTTCCACCTTCGTCAAAGAGCTTCTTGAGGGGCCATACGCGGTTTCTAAATGATTATTCAGCCGTTTATATTATTTTTCGGGCCTCGATATAGGACTGATAGTCAGGGATCTCGATATCGGTACTCTGTGCTATCAACGCGGATGAAAAAATGAAATTGGCCGTGGCGCGATTGAGTGCCATCGGAATATTCCAGACACTGGCAATTCGCAGGAGTGCTTTTACGTCTGGATCATGCGGTACCGCGTTGAGCGGATCCCAGAAAAATATTAAAACATCGATCTTACATTCAGAAATTAAAGCACCAATCTGCTGATCTCCACCCATTGGACCACTAATCATTTGAATAATGTCGAGGCCTGTCTCTTGATGCAAAAGGTGACCGGTTGTTCCCGTCGCGTAAAGCGTATGATTGGCGAGTTGCGCTTGGTTTTGTTTGGTCCATGCGAGTAGGTCAGCCTTGCGGTGATCGTGCGCTACAAGGGCAATATGTTTCTTTTCCGATAATCTGCGTTGAATCGTTTGCATTAATTTTGCTCCATGATCATGGATGACTCTCGTCGAAGGTCTGTCTTGAAGTCATCAAGTTAGATCATTTATATACGAAATATTCTATATAAATCAATTATTTTTATTGATAATTGAGGTTCGATTTATCTCTTTTAAGAAAACTGAATGAAACCAGTACATTGTAAAAGGGGAATAGAATACGTAGGGTTTTTACTGTTTTTCCCTGAGCAAAGGTGTCTCATACTCATACACATTGCTCCGTACTCTCTTTAAGGTCACCCCTGATAATATTCCCTTTAAGAGCGTACATTTAACCGTATTTCAATAAGAAATACGGTTTTTTGTATAGAGAAAACCCCCAGCTAGGCTGGGGGTTCCGTAAAGCTTACAGCTATAAGTCAGTTATATAACCCCTTTCAATTTGATAAAAACGTCTTGTGGTCTGGCAACTACAAGAGTTAATTAAGAATTGAAAGGGGGTCCCAATGGGGGACGAAAAGAGCTTAGCGCACACGCGCTGGAACTGTAAATACCACATAGTCTTTGCACCGAAATATAGAAGGCAAGTGTTCTACGGAGAAAAACGTAGAGCAATAGGTGAAATATTGAGGAAACTATGTGAATGGAAAAATGTGAACATTCTTGAAGCGGAATGTTGCGCGGATCATATCCACATGCTTTTAGAAATACCGCCCAAAATGAGTGTTTCAGGGTTTATGGGGTATTTGAAAGGTAAAAGTAGCTTAATGCTTTATGAACGATTCGGGGATTTGAAGTTTAAATATAGAAATCGAGAATTTTGGTGCCGAGGTTATTATGTAGATACGGTAGGTAAGAATACGAGCAAGATACAAAATTACATCAAGCACTAACTAGAGCAGGATAAAATGGGAGAGCAATTGTCGATCCCGTATTCAGGTAGCCCGTTTACGGGCCGCAGGAATTAGTCATATGCAAATGTCAGATCACTACGCGCCTGCTAGGGCGCAGCCAGTAGGAGAGCCTTATAGGCGCATATGAAAAACCACCGGCTATGCCGGTGGATACTTTTTTATGCTTGGGAAGGAGGCGGGGTTAATTGGTGAAGTGATAGCTTTCCGGCACGACAACGATGCCCTTTTCTGATATATGGAAGCGTTTTTTGTCCTGAACGGAATCAACCCCGATTTGCGTGTAAGGGGGAATACGAACATGCTTATCAATGATGCAATTGACCAACTGGCATCCTTCTCCGACTTCGACATCATCGAAAAGAATGCTATCGACAATGGTGGCACTGTCATCAATCCGTACATTGGAAGAAATAATCGAATGCTGGACTGACCCACCTGAATTGACAACCCCGTTCGCGATCATGGAATTAATAAAGATACCTTCATTTCCGGTTGCTGATGAAACGGTTCGAGCCGGTGGCAACTGAGGTTCATAGGTGCGGATGGACCAATCTTTCTGGTAAATGTTCATCGGTGGGAGCGGCTCCAGCAAATCCATGTTGGCTTCGTAATAGGAGTCGAGCGTACCGACATCTCGCCAGTAGCAATCTTTGGCGACTCGCCCTTTGTCACCATAGAAGTTATAAGCGAATACTGCGTTGGTTTTAATTAGCTCGGGAATGACATCTTTCCCAAAATCATGACTCGAATGCTCTCGTTCAGAATCATCAACCAGTGCTTCCTGCAGGACATCCATATTGAAAATATAGACGCCCATCGACACGAGACTACGTTCTGGTTGCGTGATCATTGCCGGTGGGTCGAGTGGTTTTTCAATGAACCCTGTAATTCTTGCGCAGTCATCGGTACAGACAACCCCGAATCCACTTGCCTCGTTCCGCGGAACATCCATACAAGCAATCGTGAGTTTTGCCTGATTGGCAATATGCTCTTCTAACATTGCAGCATAGTCCATCTTGTAAATATGGTCTCCGGATAGAACAATGACATATTTCGCGTCGCTTCTCGAAAGCAGCCACAGGTTATGAAAAATAGCGTCGGCAGTCCCTTCATACCACTTGCCGCCTTTTCTCATCTGAGGTGGGACGGCGGTTATATACTCCCCCAGTTCTGGGTTAAAGACAGACCATCCATCCCGGAGATGTTTCTGCAGAGAGTGAGATTTATACTGGGTTAATACTAAAATTCGCCTCAAGCCGGAATGCAGGCAGTTGGTCAGGGTAAAATCAATGATGCGGTATTTCCCCCCAAAAGGAACAGCCGGTTTTGCCCGGTGATCCGTTAATGGAGAAAGACGTGAGCCGATTCCACCAGCAAGCACAACTGTAAGTGTTTCTTGCATCTTTATTATCTCCCTATATATGTGCAATTCACTTCAAATGTAGTGAGCAGTACAAGTTTCAAGCCAACAAGTAAGTGCTTCTATGCGCAGTGATTCAGAGGCATTGCTGCTTACTGATGATATATATTGGTGCATAGAACTATCCTGAATGGGCGATTTTGGTGCGACTCGTTTTGGTGCAACTCACAACATAAAGGCATGTAGTTTTTACCCCCGTTTTTATACGCTACAATCGATGCGGATGATTTGATGCAGGTTAGTGTTAAGTGAATCATGCCGTTGCCGATAACAATGTAGATACAAAGAGGCTCTGATTATATGAAAAAAGTATTGATGATTTTGATCTTATTGCTGGGCATCGGTGGTGCTGGTGCTGGGTACTATCTGTTTTATATGAAGCCGGAACAAGATGTAGCCGCGCAAAGCCCGGCAAAGAAGAAAAAACCAGTATTGGCGAACGCTTCGACAGAGCAACCTAATGAAATGGCTGAAGTAAAAGTCAATACGCATTTTTACGTGAATGAGCATAAATTGGCGATCAGAAATGCCCCCGATCCAGAATCATTCCCTGTACGATATCTGTACAAAGGGGATCCGATCACTGTGTTGGAGCAAAAGCAAGGTTGGGGACGGATTTCCAGATATTTTGTCTATCAGCAAGGCGGTCCGGAAATCGCAGAATGGGTGGCGATGGATCAGTTAAGTGAGCAGGCTCCTGTCATTTCTAAGGAAGAAAAAGAAGAAATTCTGATGAGTTATATTAACAAATCAGACGATTTATCGATTTATAAAGAAAAATTTATACAGATCACCGAGCAGTTAATTCATGAAAAAATGTGTTCACCGGAGGATTTTGACGAATTAAAAGGTTGGGTTCGTTCTGTTCGTTACCAAGAACGACATGTCTATTTTATTTATTGTGGTGGTTTGAAATCAATCGATAAAATTTATTTCGACGCAGATAGTGGGGAAATATTTTATTAGTAAATGAAATATTAAATAAATATTGAGTTATATTTTATTTATATCGATATGAATAATTCCATACAGAATAAAAAATCACAAATTAATTTCTATTTGTGATGATTTTATTTCATTGGTTATTTATTTTATTCCATGCTTAACCCATTGATTGTGCTGTACATCCTCGTAAATCCCCTAAAAATAACTTCATTTAATATTTATAAAAAACAATGACTTATACTTTATTGTTAAATTAATACAATAAAATTTAAGTTTTTTGTGACATTCATCATTGTTGGAAAATTTATTCTTACATTTATTTGAAAAGTCGAATCCTTATATTAATTTAAATAGTGAAGGAAATAATTTTATTTGATTTCAAAGGCTTTGAAGTTTTTACATTATTTTAACATTCGTCGGTTGGTGTCCATTCCTCATTGACACCTTTCATTAGAAAAAATATTGAATTGATTATTTTAGGATGGAGTCTTGAATGAAAAGAATCGCTTTGATTACCGGCTCAAAGGGCGGTATTGGTTCTGCTATTTCTAGTCAGCTCGTCGCGGAAGGGTTCCGTGTTGTTGCAACATATTATACTGGGGCATATCAATGTGCTATCGATTGGTTTAATGAAAAAGGATTTACTGAAGATCAGGTTCGTCTGCTTGAGTTAGATGTAACCGATACTGCGCAGTGTGCAGAACGTTTAGCATTGCTCCTTAAGGAGGAAGGAAGTGTCGATGTCGTCATTAACAATGCTGGTATTACACGAGACGGCGTATTTAAAAAAATGACCGAGCAACATTGGAAGGATGTCATCGATACAAATTTAAATAGTGTGTTTAATGTGACTCAACCTCTATTTGGTGCGATGTGCGATAAAGGCTATGGTCGCGTGATTAATATTTCGTCAGTCAATGGTCTGAAAGGCCAATTTGGTCAAACAAACTATTCTGCCGCAAAAGCCGGCATGATTGGTTTTAGCAAAGCTTTAGCCGCCGAAGGCGCTCGTTCTGGTGTGACAGTCAATGTCATCGCCCCCGGATATACAGCTACGCCGATGGTGGCAGAAATGAAGCCAGAAGTCCTCGAATCTATCGTCGGACAAGTACCGATGAAACGTCTTGCCAAACCCGAAGAAATCGCCCAGACAGTCAGCTTCTTATTGAGTGATGGTGCTGCCTATATCACAGGTGCCACATTGTCTGTCAACGGCGGATTATACATGAGCTAATCGGGAGCAAAATCATGGAAAAAGTATTTATTGTTGCGGCAAAGCGCACGCCTGTCGGCTCGTTTGGTGGCAGCCTGAAAAATGTGGATGCCGGACATCTGGGCGCTGCGGTCATTCAAGGTGCACTCAGTGCCGCATCACTCGCGCCCGAAGCTGTTGATGAAGTGATTGTCGGGAATGTCATTGGTGCCGGGCAGGGCATGAGCATTGGTCGTCAGGCATCATTGTTCGCCGGTATTCCTGAAACCACTCCCGCTTATAACATCAATATGGTTTGTGGGAGTGGGATGAAATCGGTGATGGACGGTGTCAGCCACATTCGTAGTGGTGATGCTCAAGTCGTGGTTGCCGCAGGTGTTGAGGTGATGTCTCAAATTCCTTATGCCTTATCGGGCAGTATCCGTGACGGTCATAAAATGGGTGATATGACCCTGGTTGATTTATTAATTCGTGATGGATTGACTGATATATTCAATCAATATCATATGGGGTGTACCGCAGAAAATATTGCCGAAGAATATGATATTTCCCGGGAAGTACAAGACCAGTTTGCACTGAGTAGTCAACAAAAAGCCGTTGCCGCCATTAAAGCTGGAAAGTTTGTTGATGAGATCGTACCTATTGAAGTGAAAATTAAGCGGGATAGCGTCATGTTCGATACCGATGAGCATCCTAAAGCAGACTCATCAATCGAACTTTTAGCGCGTCTACGGCCCGCTTTTATGAAAGAAGGTACGGTGACCGCCGGGAATGCATCCGGTTTAAATGATGGTGCCAGTGCCGTGATCGTTGCTTCTGAAAGCGCTGTCAAGAAATTTGGCTTAACACCGCTGGTTGAGGTCGTCAGCTATGCACAAGCGGGTGTTGACCCGAAAGTGATGGGACTCGGTCCGGTCCCTGCGGTTGCGAAAGCACTGAAACGGGCAGGAAAAACATTAGATGAAATGGATCTGCTGGAATTGAATGAAGCATTTGCGGCTCAGGCATTGGGCGTTGTCAAAGGTTTATCAAAAGAACATGCAGTTTCTGAAGAAGTAATTCTTCAAAAAGCGAATGTAAACGGTGGAGCGATCGCACTTGGTCATCCACTTGGTGCATCTGGAAACCGTATATTGGTGACGCTTATCCACGAATTGAAGCGGAGAGGTGACCAGTATGGGGTGGCATCATTATGTATTGGCGGAGGAATGGGAACTGCTGTCATAGTGAAAGCCGTTGGCTAAATAAAAATGAAGATTTGACCCACAATTGGAGATAAAACATATGTATACGGATTTCTTTAAGTCATTTACTGATCAAACAGAAAAAACATTAGAACCTTATTTTAAATTCAACAAATTACTGACTAAAAACGTTGAGGTATTGACTCAGCTTCAGTTGAATTCAATGAAAACTTACAGTGATATTGGTCTTGCTCAGATGAAAGCTGCGAGTGATGTGAAAGATGTTGCTTCTTTAACTGCTTTTAACACTCAGCAAATGGGTGCGCTTTCTAAACTGTCGCAACAAATGGTTGATGACAGTAATAAACTTCAGGCGATTGCCAAAGAGTTTAAAGATGATGTTGAGAAATTAACTTCAGAAAACATTTCAACAGTCACTCCTGCGTAACTCCGTGTCTTTTGGCCGCCTTTGCGGGCGGCCTTTTTTCTGAACTAGGGAGTAGGTTATGATTCAACACTTCTTCTCGGACTACCTGATGAAAATTCAGGAAACCAATCATAAATGGTGGACTGATTTTGAAACGCAACAGGAAGTCTTTCGTTCGCCCTTGAATAAAGCGATGCAGGAAGTGAATTTTGAGGATACTGCAAAACTTTTTGAAAGGGCTGCCCACCAACCAGCGGCTTTGCTCGATCTTCAGATGGCGTGGTGGCAAAAACAGTTAGAAATTTGGCAAAATGTAGCCCTTGCCGGCAATAAAGATTTGCTGATTGAAGCTGAGCATGGTGATAAGCGCTTTGCGGATGAGTCATGGAAAGATGACGCCATGTCTAACTTTATCATGCAATCCTATTTATTATTTGGCAAAACATATCTTGACACCATTGATGCCATTGAGGGTTTGGATGACAAAGTGAAAGAGCGTTTACGTTTCTTCTCACGCCAGACGATTAATGCAATGTCGCCTAGCAACTTTATCGCGACAAACCCGGAATTACTGAAGTTGACACTGGAATCTAACGGAAAGAATTTGGTTGATGGTATGGAGGCACTGAAAGAGGATGTTGCCTCCAGTGCCGATATTTTGAAAATTCGAATGACCAATAACAATGCCTTCCGAGTCGGTCAGAATGTTGCAACAACACCGGGCAAAATTGTCTTCAGAAACGAGTTGTTTGAGCTGATTCAGTACACACCGCTGACTGAACAAGTTTACAGCACACCGTTGCTGATTGTGCCGCCATTTATTAACAAATACTACATTCTCGACCTCCGTGAAAAGAACTCAATGGTGCGTTGGCTGCTGGAACAAGGCCATAGTGTCTTTATGATGTCTTGGCGAAATCCGGGCAAAGAACAAGCCGAGTTGGGGTATGAAAATTATGTTATTGATGGGGTTGTGAAAGCCGTTTCTGTCGTGGAAGATATTACCGGGCAGGAGCAGATTAATGCAGCCGGTTATTGTATTGGCGGTACTTTACTGGCAACTACAATTGCTTATTATGCTGCGAAACGGATGAAAAAACGGATTAAATCTGCGTCTTTCTTTACGACCTTGCTGGATTTCTCACAGCCGGGTGAAGTTGGCGCTTATATCAATGATCCGGTGATTAGTGCGATTGAGATGCAAAACTTATCTCGTGGTTATATGGATGGTCGTTCACTCAGTGTGACATTCAGCTTACTGCGGGAGAATAATCTTTATTGGAACTACTATGTCGATAACTATCTGAAAGGGTCTAATCCGGTCGATTTTGACCTGTTGTACTGGAATAGTGACAGCACTAACGTGACAGCGGCGAGCCATAATTTCTTGCTCAGAGAACTCTATCTGGAGAACAAACTGATTCAGAATAAAGGCGTGAAAGTCGGTGGTGTTTGGATTGATCTGGATAAAATTAAGATTCCGAGCTATTTCATCTCAACCAAAGAGGATCATATTGCGTTATGGCAAGGAACCTATGACGGTGCGATGAGAACCGGTGGTAATAAAACGTTTGTGTTGGGTGAATCGGGTCACATTGCCGGTATTATCAATCATCCTGATAAAAAGAAATATGGTTTCTGGTTGAATGATGCGCAGGAAGAAAATGCCGATGAATGGTTGGCAAATGCGCAACGTCAAGCAGGCTCATGGTGGACTCATTGGAATGAATGGCTGTGTGGTTTCTGTGCGAAGGAAAAAATTGAACCATTTGCTATCGGCAGTGATAACTATCCGGTCCTCGATGATGCTCCGGGAGAGTATGTTCGTCAGGTTTTGCCTGTTTCTCCGGCAGCGCATGATTCGTCTGTAAATGTGGCAGAAAATCTCCAATCTGCAAAAAAATAGTCTATCTCAACGATAGCTATACCTCTTGTGCCGTCCCTACCTTTAGGCGGCACTTTTTTATCTGCGTTATACTCAATTACGGTAACTTGAGAACTGTTGGCTGCAATTTCCTGTCTGATAGTCGTCCATTGTGGCATGATCAAAGAACAATCTCCCATTTCACACAGAGCATGTTAGAATGCCATCATTTTATCAAACCCATCCGTTTGCCATGCTCTGAAAGCCATAAAAGTGCATTGATTCAGGGAAAACAGAACAAACGGATATCGGTGAAAAGGTTCGTTTCAAATGGTTAATAATACAATCCAATGGTTTCCGGGACACATGCATAAAGCACGTAAGGAAATCGAAGAAGTCATTCCCCAGATTGATGTCATTATTGAAGTGCTGGATGCCCGTATTCCATTTAGTAGCGAAAATCCCATGATTACCGAACTGCGTGGTGACAAGCCTTGTGTGAAAGTGTTGAATAAACGCGATTTGGCCGATCCCGTCACAACGGCAAGCTGGATTGAGCATCTTGAGCAAGAGCAAGGCGTAAAAGCGTTGGCGATTACGACCCAGAATGCTCAGGAGGTCAATCAGATCATGGAACTGTGTCGTAAACTGGCACCTCATCGGGAAGAAATCGGCAAGAATATTCGTACGATGATTATGGGTATCCCCAATGTTGGTAAATCAACGATTATTAATGCTTTGGCCGGCCGGACGATTGCGCAGACCGGCAATCAGCCAGCCGTTACACGCCGTCAGCAACGGATCAATCTGCAAAATGGGATTGTTTTATCCGATACACCGGGAATTCTCTGGCCCAAGGTTGAAAACCCCCATTCCGGTTTCCGCCTTGCTGCAACCGGCGCGGTGAAAGATACCGCGATGGAATATGATGAAGTGGCGTTTTACACCGTTGAATATCTGGCTCAGGCTTATCCGGATTTATTGAAAGCGCGTTATCAGATTGATGACGATCCCCAATCGGATATCGAATGGATGGAAGCCATTGGTCGTAAACGCGGTGCTTTACGGGCTGGTGGCCGGATTGATTTGCACAAAGCGTCAGAGATTCTGTTGCATGAACTACGAGCTGGCACAATCGGGGCAATCACGCTGGAACGGCCGGAAATGATCCATCAGGAACTGATTGATGCTGAACTGGAAGCGACCCGAAAAGCCGCGGAGAAAGCAAAGCATAAAGAGGAACGGCGTAAACGTTATTTACGGAACAAACGTTAATCCATCTGCGATTTATCCATCATCAATTCATTCAACATAATGACAGCATCACGCTGTCATTATTGTTTCGTCCACATTGTTATCCGAGTTAATGGACGACAAACGGAGGTTGATACACCATGCGTTTGGTTATTTTTTAGTCAGATACCCGAGTTCAAGCAGAATCTGCTCCAGTTCATCCCAAGGCATTAATTGGGAATCAATCACTTCTATTTTTGACTCGAATCCATCCAGTGATATCTCATGTACGGAAACAACGTGATGATTGACATTGAATGCATAGCAGCCACGGTCTGTATTGATCACCGCTTTGATCCGCTCTGCTGTCAGCTCACTGAATAATGAAAACAGCGCATCAAAAGGGAAATGGATTTCGGCCCCGAACACCCAGCCACAGCTGTAGTAGCCATCACCCTGATTTTCTTTTCTCAGGTACGATTCACCAGGGGCTAACTGAAAGATCGGCTCAGCGTGCCCATGCTGATGCTCATGATGGGATTGGGGGGATACCGGTTGTGGATCTTCCCGTCGCGGGAGATCTAACACTTCCAATGGAATATCACCGAACCGGGTCAATTTATGAAAAATTTTGGCGGGTTGTTGGTTGGTGAGCCAGTTGTTGAATGTGTCGATATCACTGGCATGACATTGATCGACTTTATTCCCGATGATGACATCTGCACAGGCCAATTGGTCGTTGAAGTTTTGGTGAGTTGTATATTTACGATTGCTGAGATTTCGCGGGTCGACCAGCGCAATGGTTGCTTTTATATCCAAGTAGGGTTGATATTGTGCTGAGGTCAGTGTTGATACGATTTCCCGGGGGTGTCCCAGTCCTGTGGGTTCAATCAGCAGCCGATCTGGTTTTTGTCGCAGCAATGCCGTAATTCCAACAGACATCGGCACACCGGCAGTACAACACATACAGCCACCGGGAACTTCTTTCACCAAAGCGTTTTGTTGAGACAAGAGGGTACCATCGATGCCGATTTCACCAAATTCATTGACTAAAACAGCCCAATTTTGATCGGCCGGCTTATTTTTAAGTAGATTCAGAATTGCCGTGGTTTTGCCTGTTCCCAGAAATCCGGTGATGACATTGGCAGGAATTCGTTGAGTCATGACTTCAACTCCAAATTGAAGAACGTTCGGGAGGCCAGTATACAAAGATTCTACGAGGGGATAAAATGTAAAAGGCGCACTTATAAAAGCGCGCCTTATTTCCCGCGACTCATATCGTGAGCTTGCGATCTGGTTGTGTATGAACCAGCTAATGGCGGGAATGGTCTTAGGAGTTCTATTCCTTGATCCAAATTGTATGTAAGACTGAATTGTTCCTCCGGTTAAGATTATTTCAATTGCCTTACACTTTGATTATGGCCCGATATACTGGTATTTCAAGTATGATGATCATTTGTTGTACCGTTTTTTTATGTGGTTCACAAATTTGTTTTTCACCTGCAACTGTGGTTATCATCAGGGTCTGGCATTTTTTCAATTTGCTTATGAAGTAGGATTTGGAAAGTGACTTGAGTATAAATATGAAATACAACATTGCATTATTGCAACTATAGAAGATGATAAGGATGCGTATAATTCACGCTCGTTGATACTGATACTTTCATTTGTGAGGCCTTAACTCAATGAGATCTAAAGAGAGATTCAAACCTTCCCTGTTAGCCAAAGTCCCTAAAGACGCCATTAATCAGTTTCTCTCAAAAGATAAGACACCGGTCTCTGTTTTGCTGCTTTCTATTCTTGTCGGGATTTTATCTGGCTTGGCCGGAACCTATTTTGAGTTAGGCATTCATTTTGTTTCAGAAACACGGACGAGCTGGCTCATCAGTGAAATTGGTAATCTATTGCCACTTTGGCTGGCGGCATTTTTAATTAGTGCGAGTTTAGCTTTTATCGGTTACTTTCTGGTTCACCGTTTTGCACCGGAAGCTGCAGGTTCCGGGATTCCTGAAATTGAAGGGGCGATGGACGGAATGCGGCAAGTTCGTTGGTGGCGGGTGCTGCCGGTGAAATTCTTTGGTGGGCTCGGTGCGCTGGGTTCCGGCATGGTGTTAGGTCGTGAAGGCCCGACGGTTCAGATGGGTGGTGCAATCGGACGGATGATCTCGGGTCTGTTCCGGGTTAAAAATGATGATGCCCGACATTCGTTATTGGCCGCAGGCGCTGCCGGTGGGTTATCTGCGGCATTTAACGCACCACTGGCTGGGATCATGTTTGTGGTTGAAGAGATGCGTCCCCAGTTTCGTTACACGCTGATTTCGATTAAAGCGGTGATCATCTCTTCTGTTTTTGCCAATATTGTATTTCGGATGATTAATGGTCAGGCGGCCGTGATTGCCATGCCTCAGTATCAGGCACCAGAAATCGAAGCATTGTGGCTCTTTTTATTGCTGGGCATTCTATTTGGGATTTTCGGGGTATTCTTCAACCGTCTGGTGACATTTTTTCAGGATGTTTTTGTCAAGATCCACCGTAATGATCGCAAGCGTTATTTACTGATCGGTTCTTTTCTCGGTGGGTGTTTCGGCATCTTGTTGCTATATTTGCCTGATCTTACCGGTGGCGGCATCTCGCTTATTCCTGTGATTACCAATGGCGGTTACACGGCGAGTCTGTTAATGCTGCTATTTTTGGGACGTATCTTAACCACGATGCTCTGTTTTGGCTCTGGTGCACCCGGTGGTATTTTTGCCCCGATGTTGGCTTTAGGGACATTGTTTGGCTATGCATTTGGGCTGATTTCCCATAACTTTCTGCCTGAGCTGGCATTTGATCCGGGAATGTTTGCAATTGCGGGGATGGGGGCATTATTTGCTGCAACGGTTCGAGCCCCGATTACCGGTATTTTATTGGTGATTGAGATGACCAATAACTATTATTTGATTTTACCGCTTATCATTACTGTATTGGGCGCGGTTGTTTTTGCTCAGTTACTCGGTGGCGAGCCACTATACAGTCAACTACTCCATCGGACTCTGAAAAACGAGAAACTGCGTCAGCAGGATTTACCACCGCAGGAGACTCCTATCGCTTAATCATGGCGTGGTGCTCGAGCATAAGAAAAGGACTGGCTCAGCCAGTCCTTTTTACATCATTAATATGTAGATTTAATGCTAATCATCAATCGCTTATTGAATGGATGGAATATATCCATAGCTGTGAATTAGTTCCCGTGCCCGATCCGATTGAAGGTATTTGATAAAATCTTGGGTTTCTTGATTGGCTTTATCAGAATAATCAACGACTAGAAATGGTCTCGAAAGCTGATACGACCCATCAGAAATGGTTTTCGTCGAAGCCACTACGCCTTCAAATGGAACGGCCTTAATTGACTGATCAACAGAGCCGGTCGAAATGAAGCCAATGGCTCGTGGATTATGACTGACTAATGTTTTGACCATGCTGTTACTGTTGACGACAAGGTTACTTGGGTTGATATCTGAGACCAAACGATTGTTGACGACCCGGGTTAATCCCAACAGACTTTCAAAACTAAATCTGGAGCCGGATGACGCTTCCCGTGTTACGACCGCAATTCTTTGATCATTTCCTCCCAACGTCTTCCAGTTGGTAATCTGACCTTTATAAATTTTGTAGAGCTGGTCTCGGGTCAGATTCTTGATCGGATTGGCGAGATTCACGACAATTGCTAAACCGTCATATGCGATGAGTCGTATTTCTAAATTTTCTTCCAGCTCACCTTCAGTCAGATAGCGGGAACTCATTGCTATATCGGCAACACCTTTTTTCAACAGAGTAATTCCCGCAGTTGAGCCCACGCCTTGAACAGCAACAAAGCTTTCTGGATGCGATTTATTATAGTCTTCAGCAAGAACATCCATAATTCGCGTGACTGAGGTTGACCCAGATACATTGATTTCTTTGGCAACAACCTGCGATGACATGACCCATACACTGAGAAATAGGCCGATAACAACCCGCAACATAATCCACTCCACGTTATCTAATAAAGCCTCGATATTATGAGATTTTGATGACATTTTTGTGACTGATGGTCAGTGAGTCGGAAGAGAATATGACATTTCGACACATTGCTCCAACTTGGGTATAGACAGTCACCTGAAAGCCGTGGCGGTGAAAATATTGGTCAGGTATTTGGGCAAGTCATGCTTGATGAGCTTTTCCTTGAGGTGACGGGGCAGAATTCAGCTTTGTGTATCGTCCTGAAGAGGGGAATGGTTTATACTCGGTACATCGTGAGATCAATGCAGTCAGAACCGGAAATGTGTCATGGTTGCTTATCTTAGTTGATTCAGAGGTTTATTGAGATATAGATGACGGTCGTTAACCTATTACAACGTCAGATCGAACACCGAGCTGAGCTATTATGCCAAAATCGCAATCAGGGATTGCCGGTTGGCATTGGTAAATCATGCTTTGAGCCGATTGTGGATGGTGTCAAATTTCTCAAACACCATTATAAGCTTGATTCCAGTCATTGCGATTATTCTACGCCAGTGGCAAAGATTCAGTGGGATCAGCAAGCGCGAGTGTGGGCACTCTATGTGCCGGATGATAGAAACACTTGGTTGCCATACCCTTTCTTGGGGCGGAGTGAAGATTTAACCGCATTAATTCGTGAAGTTGAAAAAGACCCGAAATCCTTGTTCTGGTCTTGATTGTTTGTATATCAGTGGTTTATTGAGGCTGATTCAGATGATTGGTTATTAAGATAAAGCATCACTATATTTCGGATTGATGAAAAAAAGGTATTCATATGAATACCTTTTTTATGCAAAATAGATGTTAAATCATGTCGGCGATTAGACGCCACTCACGGCTACTTCAATCGTAGCCGTAAGCTTGAATATAGCATCAAGCTGTTTCTGATACGTCGCTTTGAGGCGGCTCAGCAAAAACGGCAGTTGGTTTGGCAATGATGTTCCGGTTTTCTTGATTCACTTCATTGAGTGTGACTTCAAGTGTATCGCCCAGTTTATACACCAATGCTTTATCAATGTAGATATAACCTTGATCTGCATGGCACTCGATACGTTCTTTGTTAGCCATGATCAGTGGGGCAGGAACAAATGCGGTGGCTCCATTTTCGAGTAATCTGATCCGCATGCCGGCACGGTTGATATCAAAGATTTCCGCATGGTAGCGTGTTTGCTTCTGCGGCTCTTCAGCTAAGGTCCGGGCATAAAGCCAGTCACTGACACTTCTTTCTGCAATCTTATGATGCTTCCGATGAATCGCCAGCTCTTCACCAACCAGTTCATCCGGTAATTGCACTGGTGGTTTACCCATAATATAAGACTTCAGTAAGCGGTGATTGATCATATCGCCATATTTACGAATCGGGGATGTCCATGTCGCATAGACGTCCAGCCCCATGGCAAAATGTGGTGCCGGTTGATTACTGATTTCACTATAGCTTTGGAATTTCCGAATACGGTTATCCAAATAGCTGGTGTCTTGGGTAGCAAGCCAACGACGTAGTGAGGAAAACCCTGTGAGTGTTTTGACCGTTTCATCGGTGTGCTCACTCATGCCGTGTTCGGTAATCAGCGTAATCACATCCGCAATCCGTTCAGTTTTAAACCCGTCGTGGACGTTAAATACACCCGTCCCGAATTGTTGCTGAAGCACTTTACCGGCACAGACGTTCGCCGTCACCATTGCTTCCTCAACCAGACGGTTGGCACTGCGGCGCATATCGGCATGAATGGCAATCACATCGTTATCTTCACTGAGTTCAAAACGATAATCCGGTCTGTCGGGGAAGACCACTGCGTGCGTTTCTCGCCATGAGCTACGCGCCTGAGAAAAGGCATATAGATCTCGGACGACCTGAGCAATGTCATCGGAAGGTGTCCAATCACTCGACTTACCGAGTTCCAGCCAGTCTGAAACATGATCGTAAACCAAACGAGCATGAGATTGAATGTGTGCTGAGAAAAAGCGGATATCATCTTGCAGGGTGCCATCCTGAGCGACAGTGACTGTACAGCACAGGGCTGGGCGGATCTCACCTTCCCGCAGTGAACATAAGTTGTCAGCGAGCTCTCTCGGGAGCATCGGAATATTGCGTCCCGGCAGGTAAATTGTAAAACCACGTTCACGGGCAACTTTATCCATCTGATCATCAGGCGTGATGTAAGCGGTTGGATCCGCAATGGCGATGGTTAACTCAAAATCACCGGACTCAGTGCGCTTGGCGTACAACGCATCGTCCATATCTTGAGTTGATGCACCATCAATCGTCACAAATGGAATATCGGTTAAATCAACCCGAGCAAGTGCCGGGTCATCTTTCAGTTCCCAGTTCTCGATCCCTTCCGGCTCTTGATTCGGTAAATCGTTTGCTGCCAACGTGACCCACCAAGGGGCGATTTTGTCGTCGGCATCGGTAATTTTATGGGTAATTTCAACGAAAAAACCATTGTCGCCTTTGAGTGGATGACGCGTGAGCTGTGCGACGACCCAGTCGTTTTCTGCAATCGTGTTTGGATCCAACCCTTTTCTGACTTTCGCTTTCAGCGGTTGTTTCTTCAGTTGTGGGTGATCCGGTGCAACATTGAGTTTGCCTTTGTGCAGTTTGACACGACCAATAAAGCGAGAGAGGGCAGGTTCGAGTAACTCTTGTGGTTCGGCAACGTCACGTTCGTTTTCGGTGCGGATGATTGCAATGACTTTATCGCCATGCATTGATTTTTTCATATAGGGAGGTGGGATAAAGATACTGTTCTTACTGTCGATTTCCAAAAAGCCGAAACCTTTATCAGTTGCTTTAATGGTCCCTTCTTTTTTCGGCAGATTCTCCTGAATCTGTTGTTTTAACTGGGCAAGTAATGGATTGTCTTGAAACATCAGATATTATTTTAACCTTTCATCTTTTGGCTCAGGAGAGGTCGCTCTCCTCAATTTCGCGAAGTGTTCTCCAGTACATGGCATCGAACATCTGCGAAATATCCGTAAATATTATAATACCCCCACATGGTACTCGGTAATTGGGGGAAAGTATATGACTCCCTCATGAGCATACCTACAGATGTCGTGCGCTGGTAGCGGTTTTGGATAGAATGCGTATCAGTCGACATTCTTGTATCTTGCAGGGATTCAGCCATCATTTGGCAATGTGATACAGCAGTGATGTGATGTCGCTATGCTCGATTTTCATTGCGACCATATTTTCACTGTTATTGTGCAACATCGAATCTGTAGCGGTGGGGTTTAAAAAATCATGACAATATGTTATGTGACGGAATTAAAAGGAAGTTTTTGTTCGCATTGAGAAAAATATGTGATGAATTTCAATTTTTTCTAGATTTTTTTATGCATTTAAGGAATAATCCGCCTCCTTTGTTATGTCCCTCGTCGCTTTAAAGCGGTCTTTAGTTAATACCGTACGGAAAGGAATCTATCCTTGACTGGATTAGAAATGGTAAAGCGCATGGGGCCTTGTTATTCATCTAAATTAGTGGGAACCCCATGCAAGAAAATGTGATTCAATTCAAAGAATTAGCGCTCAAAAACGAAATCCTCACCGCTCTGGACAATATGGGCTTCGTTTCTCCTACACCCATTCAGGCTGCTGCCATTCCATTTTTGTTGGAAGGTCGTGATGCTTTAGGTAAAGCACAAACCGGTACCGGCAAAACCGCAGCATTCTCTCTACCTCTGCTCAATAAACTGATTATGGATCAGCGTAAGCCTCAGGCCATTGTTATGGCACCGACGCGTGAGCTGGCAATTCAGGTTGCTGCAGAAATCAAAACTTTAGGTCAACAAATTGTAGGCCTGAAAGTATTAGAAATTTATGGTGGTGCATCGATCGTCGATCAGATGCGCGCACTGAAATCGGGTGCTCACATTGTTGTGGGTACACCGGGACGAGTTAAAGATTTAATCACTCGTGATCGTCTCCATTTGGATGAGTGTCACACCTTTATTCTCGATGAAGCTGATGAAATGCTGAAAATGGGTTTTGTCGATGATGTGACCTGGATTATGGAACAATCTCCTGAAAGTGCTCAGCGTGTTTTGTTCTCAGCGACAATGCCGCCAATGGTCAAAAACATTGTGGACCGTTACCTGCGTAATCCGGCCCGCGTTGATGTGGCAGGTTCAAACCAGACCGTTGCTAAAGTAGAACAGCAATACTGGGTTGTGAAAGGCGTTGAAAAAGATGAAGCCATGGTTCGTATACTTGAGACGGAAGAAACGGATGCATCCATTGTTTTCGTGCGTACCCGTCAAGACACCGAGCGTCTGGCTGACTGGCTTTCTTCTCGCGGATTTAAAGCGACAGCGCTGCATGGTGATATTCCTCAGTCTTTACGTGAAAGAACGGTTGAGCACATCAAAAAAGGTGTCACTGACATTCTGGTTGCAACGGATGTTGTTGCTCGTGGACTGGATGTGCCTCGAATTACGCATGTATTCAACTACGACATTCCATTTGACGTAGAATCTTATATTCACCGTATTGGTCGTACTGGCCGTGCCGGACGGAAAGGAAAAGCGATCCTGTTGGTTCGTACCAACCAAATCCGCATGTTGCGTACGATTGAACGAGTGACGCGTTCTTCTATGGAAGAAATTCAGTTACCGCATCGTGACAAAGTTGCTCAGGCACGTTTGGTTCAACTGAGCCAAGAACTTGAAACTGAAAAAGAACATAAAGCATTGGAAAAATTTTCCGAGCTGATTGAAAGCCTCAGAGATTCTTTAGACATCGATACCACCACACTGGCGGCGATGTTACTGAAGCGTCAACAAGGCAAACGGCCATTATTCTACGTCGGTGAAGACCCGATGATTGCTGAAATCGAGCGTGAGAAATCACGTCGTCGTGAGCGTCGTGACGGTGGCAATGATGGTCGTAATGATAGTCGTCGGAGTTATGGTCAGGGCAATCAGGATTGGGATACTTACCAATTACAAGTCGGTCGTGAACAAGGTGTACAGGTTAAAGATATCGTCGGTGCACTGGCAAACGAACTGGGTCTTGGTAAAAACTCAATTGGTGCAATTAAACTGGCACAAGGACATACATTCGTTCAATTACCGAAAAGCATGTCTTCTGATGTGACTCGTAAATTGCGTAAACTTCGGATTCGTCAGAAAGATGTCGGTGCGGTTGTATGCGACTTTGATGACTTCCGTGAATCTCGCGGTCGTCGTGAAGGTGCTCGTCCAAACCGTGACAGCCGTGGCGAAGGTCGTGGTTTCCGTGGCGAAGGTCGTCGTGAAGGCGAACGCCGTTTTGATCGTAATCGTGGTGGGGATCATCGCGGTGCTCATCGTGGTGAACGCGGTCACACTCGACGTAGTACTGAAGCATAAATCAGTCAGATCGAATGAGAAGAGGGAAGCGCTTGCGCTTCCCTCTTTTTTTGAGACGTACTCTGTTCAGTTGCATGTTGACCGCTCAAGTACGCAAGGTCACTTTGAGATTCAGCGAAAGGTACTGCTTAACTGGGCAATTGAAATCGCTTGCTCATCGGTTTGTGTTGCATACTCACTCACTTGCGTGACCAGTTTATAGTTCTCGATAGCGTGCTGCTGCGCATCATTCATATTCTGTGTCATATCGGCAATGACGCTTCCTTGCTCTTCCATCGCAACCGCAATTTGAGCCGATTTCTCTTCGAGTATCGAAATCTGTTCTTGTACGGTATTCATCATTTGCCGCACGGTTTGTGATTCTTGATTGCAATCATCCGCCGTTTCCTGATTTCTTAACATTGTTTTCTGCCAGTTACGCATTGACGTTTGTAAATCCGTGACCGATTGTTGAATACTTAGCGTCGCATTTTGCGTTCTGCCGGCAAGTTTACGAACTTCATCAGCGACGACGGCAAATCCCCGGCCTTGTTCACCGGCTCTTGCTGCTTCAATCGCAGCGTTAAGTGCCAGTAAGTTTGTTTGATCGGCAACCCCCTGAATTTCTTCCATTACTTGTGAGATATTGTCGGCATCTTTGGTGAGCCTACGTAGCGTTTCTGCGGCTTCTCCGATGCCTTGATGCAGACTGTCCAAAGAAAGACCGTTGGCGTGAAGAGTTTGCACCGCTTGGTTACATTCGTTTTTCACATGCTGAACATAATCATGGGTCGAACTGAGATTCGTGTTTACATCATGAATGGTGTCGGTGATTTGAGTGGCTGCACTTGCCAGATGGGTTAGTTCATTGGTTTCGGCTTCAATACTATTGAGAGAGTGCTGGCTGATATCTTTCATTTTCTGAGATAAGGCGAGCAAATCAGCACCATTGTCAGCACTTCTGCCGAGGATCGTTTTTATTTTGGCATTTTGAAATTGGATATCATAACTGAGCTTACCGATAAGTCCCGAGCCACCGAAAATCAGACGTGACGGACTATCCATCACCGATTGCCGCTGTTTGATATATTTGGGAAGTCTGACCAATTCATCATAATACAGATAGGTAAATGTCAAAATGAAAAGCGATAATATCATTGCGGCAAATATGCCTGAAAAAGTCAGTGCACCAATCATCAGCCCTAAAGCGAATATCACGGAGAACGACAGCTTAATGCCGTAGCTCTCTCGGAGGGATATTGACCTTTTTCCTTGGTTGATCTGGGCATAGAGCGTTTCAGCCGCTTGAATATGTTCACGTTTGGGGCAGCGTCTGACGGACTGATACCCGATCATATTATCGCCTTCATATAGGGGTGTTATAAATGCATCTACCCAATAAAAGCGGCCGTCTTTGCAACGATTTTTCACCATACCGTGCCAGCTTCGCCCTTGTTGCAGTTGGGTCCACATATCTTTAAATGCGGCTTTAGGCATATCGGGGTGACGCACCATATTATGGGGTTTACCAATCAATTCTGCTGCACTAAAGCCTGAGATTTTACAAAATTCATCGTTGACATAAGTAATGTAACTATCCAAACCGGTTGCTGAAACTAAGAATTCGTCAGGTCTGAAAGTAACCTCACTTTCGTGATGTTTAGACTGATTCATTATAATATTCCTTTTGGGGGCGACTTATTTTTATCATTTAGGAAATGTCGGTATTGAACTTTAATTGGGAACCAAAGAGCAATACAACAACCCACATATCTCAGGAAAGGCTCGTTTTATACTTGTTATATTCTGACGAGATACTGAATTGATATGCTTGCACATGATAATAACTAACGTTCGGGTGTGAGATCTAATGATTCAATGAAATTATATTTTATTGAATGAACTTCATACATTTGTTGTATCCACTTTATCTTTGCTGAAAGAAAAGTGACGCTTAACAAATATCGTCAAGTGATGAAGAAATGAACATATCGGGAAAATATTGTGATGATTTCAATTGTTACAATGATAGTTATGCTATTTGTAGCGACGGGTGGTGGGTATCGATGATGGTGAGAAGCATACCGGATTGAAGATGTATCGCGTCTTTGAATTCCAAAGACGCGATGAACGTTGAACAGAACATGAACAGTCCGATTAGAGTTCTGAACCGTTAGACGCAATCACATTCTTATACCAATAAAATGACTTCTTCCGTGAACGTTGCAGCGTACCGGTATTGTCGTCATGCTTATCAACATAGATAAAGCCATAGCGTTTTTTCATTTCTCCGGTGGTGAAGGAAACCAAGTCGATACATCCCCAAGGGGTATAACCCATTAGTTCGACACCATCAATATGAATGGCTTTCGCCATTTCCTGAATATGGGCACGTAGATAGTCGATCCGGTAATCATCGTGAATCTCACCGTTTGCTTCGACTTTATCGACGGCCCCCAGACCATTCTCAACAATGAACAGCGGTTTCTCGTAACGTTCATAGAGGGCTGTCAGACTATAGCGCAGACCGACAGGATCAATTTGCCATCCCCAGTCACTGGCTTTCAGGAACGGGTTTCGGACCGAATGTTTACGACTCCCGTCAACCAGCTCTTCCTGATTACTTTCTGTCGCTTGGGAATTGACTGTATTGGACATGTAGTAGCTAAAACCAATATAGTCGACTGCCCCAGCTTTTAGAATTGCTTCATCGCCTTCAGCAATTTCAATGGAATAGCCTTTATCTTCCCACTCTTTTCGGGCGTAAGTCGGATAGTGACCTTTGGCCATCACATCCGCGAAAATAAAACGATCCCGCATGGCGACTTGTGCCAGCATCACATCATCAGGATGAGATGAATATGGATAAAATGGCACCATCGCCACCATACAACCGATTTTTAGTGCCGGATTCAGGGCATGGGCTTGCGCAACCACTTTGGCACTGGCAACAAATTGGTGGTGAGCTGCCTGGTACATGGCTTCTTCAGGCTTTTCTTTCTGTGTGAATTTGACGCCTGAACACGTCCAGCCAAAGATATCAAGGGCTACATTCTTTTGATTATTGATTTCATTGAATGTCATCCAGTATTTCACTTTGTGCTGATAACGTTCAATAACTGTCATTGCATATTTTACAAATAGATCAACGACTTCCCGACTCATCCAGCCATCATACTTTTGGGTAAGATGGTAGGGCATTTCGAAATGGCTGAGGGTAATGACTGGCTCAATATTATATTTCAATAGTTCATCGAACATATCATCGTAGAATTGCAATCCCGCTTCACATGGCGTGGTTTCTTCTCCGGTCGGGAAAATACGCGTCCAAGCAATACTGGTTCTGAAGCATTTGAACCCCATTTCGGCAAAGAGTTTAATATCTTCTTTGTAACGCCCGTGAAAATCGACTGCTTCATGGTTTGGGTAAAATTCATCAGGTTGGATGCCGTCGGTAATCTTGCGTTGTTTGCCATAAGCACCAGCCGTCACAACATCGATGATACTCATCCCTTTGCCATCTTTGTCCCAGCCACCTTCAAGTTGGTGGGCGGCGACAGCACCTCCCCATAGGAAATTCTCCGGAAATTTCGGGTTCATCTAACTCCTCCGTAATTTGATAAAATTGTAATTTTGAAACCGGTTCCAATGATAGATTCTTAATGAAATCAAGATCAATGGGATTACAGTGAAACTGTGTCATTCATCGCATTATGTGATATCGATTACAAAAATGGCGTTGTCGAATGGCATAAAAACTTGGATGAGCCAAACAAATAGGAATACGTTCTATTTGTGAATTAAATTCAACAATGATTTTCCCTCATAAGGGATAATCGCTTTTCACGACATCGATTACACTGATTAATAACGTCTCTTTACACTGTAAATATGACAGCACCATCAACGACAGTGAACTAAAAATAGCAAGGGAATCATTATGTCTTCTGCATTCTACGAACATATTCAACATCAGATCGAATCAACCAAAGAAGAAGGCCTGTATAAGTCGGAGCGCATTATCACTTCTGCACAGCAAGCGGCTGTTCATATCAATACCGGTGATAAAGTGCTGAATTTTTGCGCCAATAACTATTTGGGTTTGGCTGACCACCCGGAACTGATTCAAGCCGCAAAAGAGGGGATGGATAGCCATGGATTCGGAATGGCTTCGGTTCGGTTTATTTGCGGCACACAAGATATCCATAAAACTCTAGAGCAGAAGCTCTCGGCCTTTCTTGGAAAGGAAGATACCATTTTGTATACCTCATGTTTTGATGCCAATGCCGGGCTGTTTGAAACATTATTAGACAAAGAAGATGCCATTATTTCCGATGCGCTCAATCATGCATCGATTATTGATGGTGTCCGGTTGTGTAAAGCCATGCGTTTTCGTTATAGCAATAATAATATGGCGGAGCTGGAGCAGCAGTTGATTGCGGCTGATCAAGCGGGTGCACGGCATAAAATGATTGTTACGGATGGCGTTTTTTCTATGGATGGTGTGGTGGCTAATCTCCCCGCTATCTGTGATTTGGCAGACCAGTATGATGCTTTGGTAATGGTCGATGACTCTCATGCAGTTGGTTTCATGGGTGAAAATGGACGTGGGACTCATGAATATCATCAGGTGATTGATCGGGTGGATCTGATTACCGGCACATTAGGTAAAGCGATGGGTGGGGCTTCCGGTGGTTACACGGCCGGTAAAAAGGAAGTTATTGATTGGTTACGTCAGCGTTCCCGGCCTTACCTGTTTTCTAACTCCGTTGCTCCTGCCATTGTTGCTGCATCGATTCGGGTACTAGATTTACTGGCAGAAAGCAGCGAATTGAGAACGCACCTGTGGGAGAACGCCGCGCATTTCCGTCAGCGCATGAGTGATGCCGGTTTTACGCTAGCGGGTGCCGACCATGCGATTATCCCGATTATGTTGGGGGACGCTAAAGTGGCTGCTGAGTTTGCTGAGCGGGCTTTAGCACAAGGTATTTATGTGGTCGGATTCTCTTATCCTGTCGTACCGAAGGGGCAAGCGCGGATCCGTACTCAGATGTCAGCGGCGCATTCAACAGCACAGCTGGACAGGGCAATTGATGTATTCATTCAGGTTGGTCGTGAGATGGGCATCATCGCCGGTTAATTATGCGATGAGTATGGAATATGAACGATACGCTGTGATGTTGTTCTGTTTACATCAACGGAATCATGGCCGTAGAGGCATGAATGACAGTCGAGAATTGTGACAGAGATAGTCATATGAAAATTAAAGCATTATCAAAGCTAAAACCTGAACAGGGCATTTGGATGACCTCGGTCGATATGCCAGTTATGGGACATAATGATCTGCTGATCAAAATTAAGAAAACCGCGATTTGTGGTACTGATGTCCACATTTATAACTGGGATGAATGGTCGCAAAAAACGATCCCGGTGCCGATGGTGGTCGGTCATGAATATGTGGGTGAAGTGGTAGGCGTTGGTCAGGAAGTCCGTGGTTTCTCTATCGGAGATCGGGTTTCCGGAGAAGGGCACATTACCTGTGGTCACTGCCGTAATTGTCGTGGCGGCAGAACACATTTATGTCGCAATACCATTGGTGTCGGTGTGAACCGGACAGGTGCATTTGCCGAGTATCTGGTCATTCCGGCTTACAATGCGTTTAAAATACCCGATGGCATCTCCGATGATCTGGCAGCGATTTTTGATCCATTCGGCAATGCTGTTCATACCGCGTTATCGTTCGATATGGTCGGAGAAGATGTACTCATCACCGGCGCCGGACCGATTGGTATTATGGCTGCCGCAGTTGCGAAACATGTTGGTGCGCGCCATGTGGTAATTACGGATGTTAATCCATATCGTCTGCAATTGGCCGAGAAGATAGGCGTCACACGTGCTGTCAATGTTGCAGAAGAACGGCTCAATGATGTCATGGCAACGCTGGGAATGACTGAAGGATTTGATGTCGGTTTAGAAATGTCCGGCGTTCCGGTGGCATTTCGTACCATGTTAGAAGCCATGAATCATGGTGGACGAATTGCACTGTTGGGCATTCCACCATCGGATATGGCAATTGACTGGAATCAGGTCATTTTTAAAGGTTTGGTGATCAAAGGGATTTACGGCCGGGAAATGTTCGAAACTTGGTACAAGATGGCAAGCCTGATTCAGTCCGGTCTCGATCTGACGCCAATTATCACTCATCATTACAAAATTGATGATTTCCAGCAAGGTTTTGACACCATGCGTAGCGGGGCTTCCGGAAAAGTTATTCTTGATTGGGAATAATTAAATTGTGAATCTGAAGCGCTCCGGTTGGAGCGCTTTTTGTTTGTGCTACGATTGTAAATAAAAACAGTCAAGCGGTAAATTTTAGTATATTGGGGCATTCAATTTGCCCCAATTTTGCCCCAAAGCCATTTAAAACAATACCCTAAGGGATTTGCATATCTTCCTCATTCATAGTTTTGACTCTCAAGGGATGTATTTAAGTTTATATGACGTTACTGGACTTTGATGGTAAGAGCTTGGCTGATTGGGAAAAAAACTCGTTCAGGCTTGAAGAATGACCACCTTAATTGGATCGGGATCATTAAACTGCAATGTCGCAAATACAGGATATTCAGTTGTGGTATAAACTTACTTAGGTGTCAAATCGGTTAGTAAGGAGTTAACCCTCATGACTCTTACCAAAAAACTACTTATTATCAGTGGCTTAATCGTTGCTGTTCTTGCGTTTGTCCAGGCGAGTATCTCTGCTTATTCGATTCAGACGCAAATACTCAATAGCATCACGTCTTCGAATACACTTTATAGCGAAAGTAGTTCTCGAACGATAAGTGGATGGATTAATGAAAAGAAGAGTATGGTCTCTGCATTTGCAGATGCTTTAAACCGAGCGAATACCACAGAGAAAATTACCAGTGAAATTAAGACAATCGATATGGCCGGAGGTTTCGGCTCGGTTCTGTATGGTACCGTTGCGGGTGATACCTACCGGGCGAAGGGGTTAAACACCAAAGCCGGTTACGACCCGAAAGTTCGGCCTTGGTATAAAAATGCTATTAATAACTCAGAAGTGTACCTCAGTGAGCCTTACGTTGGTGCATCAAGCGGTGAGCTTATCACAACGGTTTCAAAGCACGTTGTTATTGATGGTAAAACTACTGGTGTCGTGATGGCGACTCTGCCCCTTGATAAGATCAAAGATGACATCCTTTCAATTAAGGTTCCGGGTGACGGCAAAGCCTTCTTGCTTTCCTCAACCGGAACCATCATCGCGCATCCAAACCCAGAGCTGGGGAATAAGCCCTTGACTGATCTGACACGCGATATCACGGCGAATGAGTTGATTCGTCATGCCGACAAAGTTAGCTTGCTCGATATTAAAGTCAACGGCGTTCAGAACCTATTGACCGTATCTAGTGTGAAGGGGACTAACTGGTATCTGGTGCTCATGAGTCAAAAGGGAGTGCTACTTGAGCCGATGAAGAAGCAATTGACATACCAAATTATAACCGCTGTCATTATGTTTGTCCTGTCAATCGTCATCTTGGGAAGCGCTCTTCGTTATATGCTTTCAAACCTGTTTTCTGTCTCTGTAGCACTAAACGATATTGCTAAGGGTGAAGGTGACCTAACGGTAAATATTGATGCCAGGAGCGACGACGAAGTCGGCGATCTGGCAAGAAGCTTTAATCAGTTTGTTGAAAAGTTGCACGATATTATCTCAACAGTGAAGCAGATATCACACGAAGTACTCCATCAGTCAGAGATCAGTGCTCAATCTTCACATGAAAGACAGTCGAGCATCGCTAACCAACAGAATGAAATCACTATGGTTGCAACCGCTATGACGGAAATGGCGACCACGACAGGTGAGATTGCCAACATCGCTGAAGAGACCGCTCAAAGCGCTACAAATACGGTTGAAGTCAGCAACCGAGGCAACCAGCTTTCACAAAAGAGTGAGGAATCCATTCATAAGCTTTCTGAAGAGGTTAAAAGTGCAAGTGAGGTCATCGAAGATCTGAGCCAGCAAGGGGAACAGATCACGACGATAGTTTTGTCAATTAACGATATTGCTGAACAGACTAACCTGCTGGCGCTTAATGCAGCCATAGAAGCTGCTCGTGCCGGGGAGCAGGGGCGTGGTTTTGCCGTCGTTGCTGATGAAGTGCGTTCACTCTCAGAAAGAACTCGAAAATCAACAGAAGAAATAAGCCAAATGATCGGTAAGCTTCAAGGGACGACCTCGGAGGCTGTTGAGGTGATGAATCAGTGCCACAATTTGGCTATCCAAAGCGTTGATGATACCAGTAATGCCGCCGAGAGCTTCAAAGAAATCAAAGAATCTACAGAGGCTATCAATAGCATGGCGGCGCAGATTGCCACTGCCGCAGAAGAACAAGCGGTCGTTAGTAAAGAGATCAACGTCAACACTGAGTCCATCAAGGTGATTTCTGATCGTCTAAGTGAAGACTCCGAGGAAGATGCGATACAAGCGCAGCACTTAAATGAGATGTCAGAGAAACTGATTGCTCAAGTCGGGAAATTTAAGATTAGGACATAGTTTATATTTGCTGACTTAACAGCCAGCCGCAAACCTTATTAAGGCACCTTTCGGTGCCTTTTTCATGATTTCGGCCCTAAGTCACCGACTTCAGTCGGTGGTTATCTCATTGAAGGTGATGACGCCGTTCTCAAAGATTTTGATATTAACTATCCAATATATCTGCCTAATGTGAATTGGACTTTGTTTGCTAAATATAAAAATTTTCATGAAATTGAAAGCGTGAGTACGTTTGAAAATCTTTTCTATACGCTGGGGGGCATGACATTTGCTGTCGGCTATTTTCTGATATTGTTTTTGATTAATAACTATTTGCGTGTTCATGAGCTTTCATTGCATGATGAATTGAATAGAGTTTTATAGACATTTCCCCGTTGTAGCGCGCCGCGTCGAATGAGCAGGAGAGTCTGCAACTTTGAGCAAAGAAAATTATGCTCAAAATGACAGACCGAGAGTGCTTCGGGCGTAATCAACCTATGCTGGTCTAGCGGGGCGTTCACCATTGACTATAATCAAACCATCGTCGGTTTGTGATGTATAATTTTGCAATAGTACGCGGTATCCTCTCCATTCAGCTTCTGAGGAGGTAGCGCGGGAAGACCCATCAGGACGAGTACTATTATCTTCATGATATGTAATTTGAATGTTTGCGTATTTAAGCTCTTCAACAACCCATAGGTGCTCTTGAATATTGATGGATGGATCGTCAACTAAAACAAAGGGGTATACTCCTGGTTTCAGGACTTTGCCTTTAGGGAGTGTTTCACCAATCCAAAGAGCTATATCATCTTTGGTTAGCTCAATGGAGTTTGATTGAGCTGATGTAACGCATTCGTGCGTTATTGGCAGATAATATAATTTCATAAACTATTCTTCCGTAATGTATGAACAAGAGCCACGGTAAATGGCTGTTTCTGCCCAATCAAAAACTAAAATTTGAGAAGATTGAAGCTGACAGCGTGAAGCACTAGAAGCACTACTCGGAACAGCAAACTCGAAGACGCCAAGACCGCTTTGGTATTTCGGAGAGGGGATAAAACCAGAGGGGATGGTACATAAAGGAGTACCATTAGTTTGAGTCTGTACTGTGTTTGTAAAAAGATATGCAGTAACAACAAAGCCCCTCTTGATAAAAGTTACGTTACCTGCATTAGCAATCAATGCGGGAACTGTTTGAATGCTGACACCTGATTTAATAGTCATTTTTGATAAGTGATCATATTTGTTAGGATCAAACGTAATTCCATTATCAGAAAGTGCCGTCTGAAACTCACGAATCACCGCATTAAACCAATCTTGACCAGGATAGCTTGGTGAGCCGCTATTGTTGAATTCACTGAAGTAACCAGGTGAACCGACTCTTGGTTTGAGTGCGGGTGGGTTCTCAACCTGAGAGCCATTATTGAGTGGGTGCATTACACGCTCTCCTCGTAGATAAAGTCGTAATACTTACCGCCCATCTTGATTTTGTTCAGGGTGCATTCAAGCGCTGCTGCGGTTTGTGATACGAGTGGGGTTAAACAGTCATCAAGACATGTTGCATAGGATTGCGTGATGCCTTTGACGTTAATAGTTAATAAGTGGCGGTACTTCTCTTCATAGAGCGGATAGGTACAACCACGCAGGCAGTGGTGAGGGAATATTTCCTGCACCTCGATATCAAAGCCAAGGTCAGCCGCGAGTTTTTCAATATTCCAAGCTTGTAGGCCACCTTTGCGATGAAATTTTTCTACTACAGCGTCTCGTCGGGTTTCTAGTGTTTGCTTTTCGACATTGCATTCAGGAAGCCCTAAGTACCACTCCCATTCAGGAAGCATTTGCACCGTTGTTTCTGGGCGCATTTCCAAAAGAATATTATCTGCGCTTTCTTCTGCTGCCTTAAGGCGTGGTGCATAACCAGCCGCATATTGATAAAGCTTGAGCGTATGCTCACGGGACCAAATGATACCCCGTGGCATATTCGCCATAATGACGTTGGTCCATTGTTCTACGGAATGGCCCATACTACCTCTCCAAGAACGTGCAGCTCTTCAGTTGCTGATGTGACATCCGCATTGAGATCGAGAGCGTAATTATCAACACCATCAATCTCACCGATAGCGGTGCGCACCTTAGCCAAAACCAATGTTGAACCAGGTGACAATGTCGCCCAGTAGCTTTGCAAATTCGTTAATACTGCCATGCGGTTATCGTCTGTGTCTGGCGTTAGATGAATCGCTAAGTCAGTGGTCTTGGCGGTCAAATCTATATTGATGGCTTCTATACCCGCAGGGCGACCAACAAATACACCTGTTGCAGGGTCTTGGTGTCTGTAGATGTAATCCGTCATTGCTTGTTTGTCGGTTACCGTTGGAAAAATGTCTTCGCGCTCATCAAACACGAACGCATAACCCATCGTCGAACCACCTTGATAAGCACCAATCGCCCAAGCACGGCTTACTCCATCCACTTCACGGCACCAAGCCACATAATCATGCTCTGCGCCCCCCATAGGCGGATTGCGCTTGCGGAATAACAACCGCTCTAATAATTGAGAGATTGGCTCAATAGCCGCACCACCAGAAAGCCCACCCGACAACCCAATAGGAGATACACCTGGAACAGTGCTTGAAAGTGTCAGTTCTTCCCCCGCATCGAGGTTTGTTTCACTGCCCACATCTTCAGCTTGAACCTGAACGATGACGGTTCCGCCATCAGGTGAAGCGGATGATGTCACTCTGTATGAACGTCCGTCTTGGTAAGTCATCACCGTATCAACTGGAATAGGACTCGTACCAGTAAATGACACAGGACCAACAGCGCCACTCGCAAGCTTACGAATGACGCCTTCGGTTCGCGCTATATCAACAATGGTTTGGTCTTCTGATTCAGTGGTGGGAATGATTTGTCGAACGATAAGCGTCTGGTAGTCGTAAAGGTCGCGTATTGCCGAACTGACAGACGAGTTAAGCGCCTTTTCAACACCAAATTTTGGAAGCACTTCATCGAGAGAAGCTTCAACGTCTGCCCATCCATCAGCGTTCAGTTGTCTTAGCGTAGGAACGTTAAACGGCACGTTGCGCCTCCCATCGTTTAGATACAGTGAATGACATCTCTGTGCCATCCGGTTTGGTTATGACCGTGTTCAATGCCAACGTTTGAAAAGCAGGAATAGAACCAGTCACTTTCACATTCTTTGCCATACGGCCTTGGCCTGAATCGACCAACATCCAAGCCAGTGCGTCTTCGCAATATTTCACAGCTCGGTTGCGAACATCTGTGGTCAGCTTCTCGCGAAACAACAGCCACAATTTAGAACCCCAAGGTTGGTCTGAAAAAGTATCACCAGGCCAACCACGCAAGTCACTCGAACCATCAGGCAATTCATCTGAAGAATCAGCGCGAGCATCAGTGAAATAGGAGATCAAAACGAGGGCAGCAACTGATTCATCAGTAACATTGCCCTCGATAATCACACCCGCATTTTGTGCCATCTCTAACAAGATGCTGCTCATAACTAACTCGCTGTTGGTATGTCTGTTAGCCTGTTCTCTGCATCTCTGTGTTTGTGCCCTAGGTAACTAATGCTGCCAGCCATCAAATCCAATCCGCTGATCACACTGGCTGAAGTAATGCCGCCAGTCGCATAAATACCAAGGTCAGTGGAAATACCACCAGTGACGTGCAAAGGGCCTTGAATAATGTTTTCTGGAGAAATAATAGTGAGGGAGTTTGACGCCTCTAAAATAACGTCAATTGCTGTGAGGTGAACTTTCCCGTTTCGAAGGAAGCCAATCTGGTGACCTTCCTCATGATAGAGAAAAACGTCCGAAGCTTCACCTTTTGGGCGCAAATCTTTTTTCTCAGCATTGATAGCCACACGCTTTGCGTTATTACCATTGAGCGCAAGAACGAGCGCTTCAGAGCCTTTTGGTGGTACCGAACTAAAGCCATAATGCTGAAAGTGTTCGATTCCATCACCAGAGTCATCACTATCAACGACTAGCTGTAGCTTCTGGCGTTGTGATTCCTCACTGGCTCCAGTAATAATGCTACGGCTAGCCAAAGAATAAAGGCGGCGTTCGATGCGCTTCAGCTCTCGGTCAATATAACGTTTCATTACCAAATCCATATCACCAACCTTTAACTACTTCGATTTTTTCTTGTGCCGGCATTTTTAGTGCATCAGGACGAACCACACCAATGACCGCTATGCGTCCTGAGTCTTCTTCCTCGCTAAACATAATGGTATTGATGAGCATATCTTCGTTCAGGCCAACAATGTCATCTTGCACAGGAACAATTTGGTTCACATTCCAAACCTTACCCGTTTGAGGAATGCGCCAACCAGCTACCGTATATTCCGCAGTATTAGAACGCCCAATGCTGCGCTGGCGTTCCCACTGACCACGCTTTGATGCACCATCAGCGGTGGTAATTTCATCGTTCACAATAATCAGTGGGCGATAACGCCCAATCTCTGAATCACGAACGATGGCTTCAATACCACCTGCAACTTCTGGCCCTGCGTCATTCCAATCAATACCCGAACCTTTCACTTTGAACTGACTATAACGCTCACGCCAACTAAAACGACCACGAGCGGCTTTGATGTTTTCTCCCAGGATAAGAGAAACACCCGCACGTTTTGTGCTTGCACGGGTTATCACCAAATCGCCTTCACCGTTGGTGGTCAGCAAAAGACCACGTTGGCGAGCCAGCCGCGTGAGCAGTTCATGTGGCGTTTCTCCTTGCTCAATCTGCACCTTTGTAAAAGCTGCACCTGCGTCAGTTTCAACCACCACGTTGATACTAAATGGCTGGCATACAGTTTTAGCAATCTGTGTGAATGTTTGGTTCATGAACTGACCGGATGGATAGATGATCGAGCAGTCAATCAGGTCTGAAGTTTTGTCACGTCCACTGACAGAAATCATCACTTTGCTATCGTCGTAACTGGGCACCCAGTCATCCACGTAGCCAGTGATCACTTTGTCATTACCAATCTTCACCACGCATGGCGCACCTTGCTGAATAGGCTTCATGAATGCTTTGTATTTGCTGTCGGAACCGTCCCATTTATGGGTCAGCTCTAAATCAAACGAGCCTGCCATCGCTTCCAGTGAGCGTGTGATGCGAATCTTCGTCCAACCTTCATAGACATTGCCGCCTGCACTGAGCACAATTTTATCAGCCATTGATCACCTCAATCGTATCGTTAGGAGTGACAAAGGCAGGGTTGCGAATGCCATTGCGGCGCACGATGCTGTTTCTGCGTTCCGTGTCGCCCGTTTGTTGCCATGCTATTAACGCAACAGGAACCGTCACGTTAGGAGTAAACACCGTTAATTGTGGCAGCAGCTCAGCACGTTCTTTGGTATCAGCAAGCACAGCCTGACGCAGTGACCGCATCTGTCTCCACAATGCTGAGTTTCCATTTTCCACTTCGATTTCAGCCAGCTCTGCCAACTCAGCCGCCAGCTTGTAACCAATAGCTTTGAGTTGTTGGCCTGTCATGATCACATTGCGCTCAGCACCTGAAAGGCTGGCAACAACTTCTGCTTCATCGGATAGGCTATAAGCTGTCTCTGTGCTACTAATGGCTGACGCTTTCGAAATTGCAGCAGAGTTAATAATGAGTTTTTGATAAGCCGCAGCGTTGGCTAGAATGGCATCTTTCTCTGCCTGATTGGTCACGGTTGGCACTGAACTCGCCACACCGTTCTCACTGGCTACGTTGCGATTCAAACCGCCAGTCACCGCCAACTCAGCACGCATACCATCCCAACGGTTCTGAACATTGTCATAGACTTCAAGCGCACGAATCGGGTCTGTCACCACACCTTTCACATCTTCTAGAATGCCCATCATTTCACGCGCCAAATCACCCGGATAAGCAAGCAGCTTTCCAATCGAATCTTTGGCTCTCATTAGGCGATCTGTCCATTCACGCAGCTCATCAGGAAGAGAAGGCAAGCCACGAGTAAACTCATCCAAATCATCTAGGTATTGGTCAACCATGTCACCAATGCCCGTTGTTGCAGTTTCATCGTATTCATTTTCAAAGGTGGTGTTGGCGGCTTCTTGGGTAGCAGATGCTTGGTCATCAAGCACTTTCACCGTGTCGCTTTTCGCTGTTGGGAATACGTTCTCGCCAACATCGAACACTTCAAAGCTGAAGGTGATCACGCCTTCAATTCGATTCACCAGCTTGTAGCTGCCACGCCCAACCTGAACCTTACGAACGCCAAACCAAGGGTGAATAAGTTCGCATGGCCCTTCTTTGTTGATCGCTTCAAGAATATTGTAAAAGTGATCAAGGTAGTCATCACCAACGACCTTGCCATTAATTCGTTCAGCGTTGAGAACCTGACCGTTATCTTCGGTGTAACCTTTATTTCGTTTTGGGTATTGATGAGCAATAGCACGACGGCCCATGTCGCCGTCGATGTCATCAAGAATAAATTCCACCCCACGAATTGAGGCGTTTAAACGCTCTTCAAACGACATTTAAAGCCTCCTTAATTGGTACCCATATCAGGGTCGATGGTGAAACCAGATGGTAAGTAAGTCGGTGTGACTTTTACTCGGTCATCAGACACTTCGACCTTCAGCTTCATTTCGCCTGATTGAGATCGAAGGTATGAGTTACCAACTGCTGATTCGTTGCCGCCATTGCCGAACATCCAAGCTTTGATTTCATCGAATACATCAAGCACACCTGGTGCAACAGGAAAGTTCGCTGGCAGCCCAGTGGTATCAACTTCAGATTTACGGCGAATATTGATAGGCGAGAAATCAGGAATCATCGAAATGCCATAACCAATCGTTGCCATTTCACCAATGTTCTTCAGGTTAAAACCTTTATTTGATTTGCCATTGTTTCCAGCCGTTGGGCCATCAATGCCACCACCCAAACCGCCAGCAGGCATATTGACCACATACACGGGCATTGCGCCTAGGTCTTGGAAGCCACCTTTACCACCTGGCATTGGGCCAGATTTGCCAAACACGGTTTTAATAGAAGCAGCAATGTCCAAACCTTTCTTGGCAGCCACTAAACCGCCAACTACATACAGCGCGGTTTCTCCCCATTCAGCCCATCGTTCAATCGCTTCATCGTCAACGCTATTGATAGCGTCAGCGATGTCCATAATCGGGTCTGCTAAACGGTCATTGGCTAACTTGAAGAATGAGTTATTAAGGGAACGCATGGCTGAATTAAGAGTGGCAGCATTGTCTGCTGAAGCCTTTTGGGTAGCTCCAAGTTCAGCGGTACCAGACACCATTTCTAGCAACAGCTTTTTGCGGTCTTCAGAATAGAGAGAAGCAAGACCTTGCAGCGACGTCTGATCAAATACATCACCCAGTTTCAGTGGGTCGTTCTTCGCCTTATCAAGAATCTCTAGCAGCAACTCAACTGGCTCTCGAATCTCTTTGGTGCCTTCCTTGAATACTTTGATGCCTTGCTTATCTAAGAACTCGACTTTCTTCTTGTCTGAGAACGTGGCGAACACAGCTTGGATAGAGGTCAGTGATTCGTTCGCGTTGCCTTTAGCCTTAGCAAACAACTGAACCAATGCAGACATTTGAGCAATCGCTTCTGGCCCTTGCCCTTGGTAAGTAGAGAAGAGCTGCTCTGAAATAGAGGCCAAGTCCTTCACGTTGACACTACCGATCGCAAACTGACCATAAAGCTGATCGATGGTATCCATCACGGCTTGAGAATCACGGATACCTTTCTCGCGGAACTGGCTGAAAATACCGCCTGTGGTTTTTGCATCAACGCCAAAGGCTTGCATAAACAAGCCCATGTTCTGCAAGTTCTCTTGCACGAATTCAAAGTCACCCGTCTTACCAAGCAGCTCATCAACGCCAGCGGCAAGCTCAGAGAAATTAACACGCACGTCTTTTTGGTTAGCAACATCAAGAATGGATTTTGACAGTGCATCAACTTGATCACTGGTTAACTTAGCATTGGTACCCAAGCGAGTCATTTGCTCTTCGAAGTTACCAATATTACGAACCGTGGCACCAGTCGCGACAGTAGTGGCTAAGCCTACATAACGATTACCTAGCGCATCGATACCACGACCAGCCGCTCTTGCAGTGGTCTGAACCAGCATCATTGCTTTCTGGTTTTTGTTCGCGAACTCACTCATGGACGCGCCATACTGACGAGCTTTAGCCGCTAGGTTTCCCGCGAGGTTTAGAACGATGTCGGTTTCAAGACGCTGGGCCATTATTCATATCTCTTAGTTTATGGTAGATACGCAGCAATCGACGGAGAGAGAAGTGACGGGTTTCGCTGATTGGGTAACGGGAACTGAGAGCAAGCTGCAAGCTCTCAGCCATTTCCGCAAACAGCTTAA
This sequence comes from Vibrio gazogenes, assembly GCF_023920225.1. Taxonomy (NCBI): domain Bacteria; kingdom Pseudomonadati; phylum Pseudomonadota; class Gammaproteobacteria; order Vibrionales; family Vibrionaceae; genus Vibrio; species Vibrio gazogenes. The sequence goes on along the minus strand of NZ_CP092588.1, from coordinate 728,946 downwards.
GATCGCCCCCGTTGCTCAAGCTCCTTCACAATCATTTCATCCAGCTCTTTTGCTTTTTCCTGGAGCAATGCAAAGTCATCCTGATGGAGCTTTCTGAGGTCTTTTTCTTCAAGCGGACCATTAACTTTACCTATGAATTCAACCTGCCTGCAAAGCAGCTCTAACCCATAAAGGACATTTGATGTATAAGCAACCGCCTCACCATTGACGACTACAACTTTTTCAGAAGCCATCTGTGCATCTATGTAGTCGCCAGAATTCAATTCACGCAGGCCAACTTCAAGATGGGTGACTTCACCCACCTTGTAGCCATGCGTTAATTCAAACGTCATGAGTGCTGCCATTAGATTTTCTCCGCTGCATCACCTTCGAAGGTACCGACAATTTCACCAGAGTCACTGACGGTAAAAGGTTCCATTGCTGAGGCGCTTGTCATCATGTACTCGAGACCGTTGTCGCCTTCCCATGTCAGCGTTGCATCTTCAACCTTGTTGATTTCGATGACATCGACATCTTCATCGGCTGCGATGATCACACTGATGGAACCACCAATAGACTCTCTCGATGTGCCCCAAATACCACCACCTGGTTTAGGGTGTTTGGTTCGACGAACACCACCTGGGTTAAGCGTGGTTCCTTTCTTTGCCTTAATCCGCTTGCTGTTCATGCGGATGGTCACTTCACCAAGAATTCGACCCATGACTTACTCCTTAAAGAATGAATTGGTTAAGAGATGCAACTACACGAAGCTGGTTAACCAAGTCAGGGTTAAACAGAACGTTCAAGCGGTTGTTGTCGCTGCTGTCTCGATACACTTCCAAGGTTTCTTTGAAGCCTTCTAAATCTTCCATCAAACCTTTTGGTACCCAGTCAATTGTCGCCAGTTCGATAATCGCTTGACGCATGATCTTAGGGGTCACCACTGGTTGAGCTGGGTCGAGCGTATCGAGTACGTCATCACCGGCTAACTTGTGGCGAGGAAAACGGTTCGTCACCATATTGCGCATGGAGTAACGCAAGTAACCCAAGGTTGCTGGCGTGGTAATGTCCATGTAGCTAGGGTCAGGGTCGCCAAAGCTATTCACGCGATACATAGATACTTCACGCTCAATGGCAACTTCACCACCTGCCGTCACGGTGTAAGTAGCAATACCATCAGCAAGCAGGTTGTTGCGCTCAGGGAACTGAGGCCAACGGTCTTCCTTAGCTGGCGGCAAGATATCTGTCATCACCAAAGTTTGCAGTGGACGCGCTGGATCGATTGCCAAGTTGTAAGAAGCAATCGCACTGTAAACAGCCGACCATAGGTAAGGAGCTTGCGGTGCTTTATTCGTACCCATACAGGTAAACAAGAAGTCATTGCGAGACTCACCAAACGTGCCTGTTTCTGCATAGGTACCACGGTATGCTGAATAACCAATACCTTCCATCATGACTAACGGACCCCAGCGCTTGATTAACTCATCACGCAGAGCGTTCATGCTTTGGGTATCATTAAACGGCATTGAAATATGGTTGTACCATTCGTCAGGAATCGCGTTCGCCGCTTCTGCCATGTCTGGCGTTCCTGCGCCACCTGCCATATCGACGATGGTTAATGTCACACCAGCAGGTAGTACTTCACCGTCGTAGTAGTTGTAGCGGATATCTAGATCGTTACCCGTTTGACCTGTCCATTTACAAGTCAATGCGACGATGGTGGTTTCACCCGCTTTGAGTGCCGCTGTCACTGGTAGGTTGGTATCTTCGTTCACCTTCGCAATGATCGCTGCTGCGATATCTTCGTCAGTGTCGTCTGCATTCACGGTCACTTGAACGGAATCGCCATCGATGAGCAAGTAGATAACACCCGCTTTTGCGGTAGTCACTGCCACTTGAATTTCACCTACAGCCGCCGCACCGCCATCAATAGTCACACCCAGTGCGTACACATCTTGATAGAAGTTAGCTTTGCGGAAGGCTTTCAACATGCGAGACATCATTGAGCCTTTACCAAACTGTTCATCCATTTGGCTTTCGGATGTGCCAATGCGAGTCAGTTCTAAAGGCTGCGCGGTACCCGTTGCCAACTGCTGACCAATGACAAGAACGCGGTGAACCTGTGCTGGTGTTCCACTTAGCGCTTTGCTGTTGTCAAAGTCCATAAAGAACAGCGGTGTTCTTACATCATTAGGAATATTACCCAACGCCATGGTTATTCTCCTTGAGTCTCAGTTTTTTTGGCTGCTGCCTTTTCAGCTTTCGCTTTGGCATCGGCTTCTTTTTTCAGATCAGCTTTGACTTTTGCCGCCTCTTCACGGCGTTTAGCCTTCTCAGCTTCGATAGCATCACGCCATGCTTTGGATTCGTCATCGTTTAGGATAACCACGTCGCCAGCTTTCGCTTGGCGCTTCCAGAACGATGAGCTTTCTACTTGTTCACCATCAACAGAAAGGTGAGCGCCGTTTTCTTTACGCACCTTCACATTTTCTTTGGCAGGTTTAACGATAATTAACATGTCACTCTTCCTCTTGAGGTAACGTTTGTTCACCTTCGATTAGCGGTGCGCCTTCGGCGATTTCACCTTTGAAATCGAACGTGATGAAATCATCCAGTGTCGCAAGATCGATAGGCACATTGAGTTGCCATTTCTGCGACCAGGTTACTGACCACATCGCCACGCCTTTGCTGTCGATGCTGTCTGAATACAAGTTGTCGCAACGTAAATTCGTCGCCTTGCCGTAAGCGTTTGGTGGCATAGAGCTTGCCATCATGGCAATAACCAACTGACCAGCAATCACTTCAGCACGTTCATCACGTTGGTAGCCGTATTTGTCAGCCGCAAAGATGTAAGCAGCCATAGTGACAGTGCCAATAATTGCACCGCCGATTCGCTCGTAGTCACTTGAGTTCAACGCTGCAATGCGAATACCGCCATCACGCGAACCCATCCAACGCTTCAATTCGTCTTGCGTGTTCAATCGCCCTATGTGGCGCTCAACAACTTCGACCTTATCAATATCGCGCTCGCCGCCTTCAAGCAGCGGCTTCAGGTACTCAACCACTTGCTGGCAGGCATAGACGGTTGAACCTGCTGTTTCAAAACTTGGTCTGGTACTCATTGCATTAGTCCTTGCCAGAAGTCACCAATCACTGCGTAAACCTCGGTTTGGTTTTCAGCACTCAGACCAAGGAACTGGTACTGTGGCATGTTCATCATTCGGGTAAACGAGCCTACGCTCTGATAAACCGGATACCGTAACGCCTTACCAAAGGCTTGCGTAATAAGGCGCGTATGCGGAGACACTTGAACCGCACCTTCAAAGCCATCGTTAAGCACTCGTGCATAGACCAATGGCGATCCAATTCGAACTTGATTTCGCTCCACGATGTACTGAATCGAATCAAGCAAGTCTCCATTTCCTTGCAACTTTGACTGGTTACTGTGCCGAGTCTTTGCATAGCTAGCGCTCCACTCAGGCCAAGCACTGCCATCCGGTGCAGTTTTCTCATCAGCAATACGTCTCCGAGTTTGGCTTTCAACCACTGCGCCTAAACCGTCAAGCAGCAGCTCTTTGTGTTTTGGGTCGCTAAGGTTTTGAATTAAGCGTTGGTACTGCTCAAAGTTGGTATCTCCGCGAACCTCAACACTGATGCTCATTACAGAACACCTTTGAGTGAATCACGGGTGAACATTCGTGTGTTGTCCTGGACGATTTCCACTTTGCCAATACTGGTTTCTTCTGGCTTATCTGCGGCTGGCAAACCTAAGTCACGTTTACCACTGGCGATTTCTTTCAAGGTCGCTATGGCTTTTTCATAGCGTTTCTCTAAAAGGTCAGTGGCTTGGTTGTCTCGGTCTGCCAACCAATAAAAGGCAATAATGATGGCTTGCTTATTCAACAAGCTAGGAACCGTTGGAAGAGGTAGAGCAAACTTCGTTAGTAACGAGTTAATCTCATCGTCTGCCTGTTCTAGCGCTTGATTAATCCATGTGTCGTTCAGCGTATTGGTATCGCGGTCAGTCGCGAAGTTCCAAAGCATCCCTTCATCACGATCAATCAAGTCTTGTTTGGTTGCGTAAACTGCCATCACTTATTGCCTTATGCTTATGCCATGTCTTCTATGTCGATAACTTCGGAAAGTTCAACCACTTCAACCACCAAGTTCGGTTCGTTGTGGACGCGCTGAGCTTTTTCTTTAGACATGAACAGAACAAGCTCAGGTTCGATACCACCCTGTGCCACTGTCGCAGGCTGATTTTCCGGCATTTCGTCAACCACAAGCAGGTACGTATCTTTCGTTCGAAGGAACTTAACACCACTGCGCCAAAAACCTTGAGCTGATTTAGCGCGTACTTTAAGGGCACCAGTAATACCGAGAACAGCACCAGCAGTCCCATCCATATCACCAGTAGTTTTCGTTGAATCCAATTTGTCATTGTCATCATTTCCTTGTTTGGATTTAGCTTCAGCATCTGCCTTTGCTTTGGCTTCCGCTTCTTCTTTGGCTTTTTCTTCAGCTTCTGCTTTGGCTTTCGCTTGTGCTTCAGCTTCCGCTTTTAGCTTCGCTTTCTGTTCGGCTTTCGCTTGATCGCTGGAGCCAGTTGCTGCCACTGTTTGTTTATCAGTTCCATCGGTAGACTTTGAAGTGCCGCCTTTAGTTGGCGCTTTTTTTGATGCAGTTCCACTCACGGTGAACTCCTTTCAATTAGGTTGGGATAATCCCAAACAAGCTGAGAATAACTCCCGCAGATGATGGCAACACGCCACTGGCTGCGAACGAAACGATTGATACTGCTTTGGATGCATCAGTGGTGTAATGCATAAACCGGAACTTCTGACCTTTGAGTAGGGCTACGGATATGCTGTAGTCCATGATGCGCTTCTCGTTGGCGGTTTGAGTGCTGATGGTGATAGGGCGAAGGGAACCTTCGTAGTTAATCCACTGCTCATTCACAGCATCATAGGCTTGAACAAACACACCCCATTCAACTTCACTACCTGTTAGCTCTCGCAACATGCCCACGCTCAAGCTAGCCACACCGTTGAAATCCTGATTAAACTCAATTTCACCTGTGTTTAAATCAATGCTGATGTCGTCATCACTGATGGCGGCTTTGTTGTAAACAATCACTTCAGGAACGTTGCTAGCCTGTAGCGTTTGTTTAATCGTGGTCGCACTTGGCGTGACGTAACTGACGCGAGAAAGCAATGCGTAAGTTCTGTCACCGGGAAACGTTATGTGAACAGCACCTGGTCCCATGATTAGCCCTCGGTCACGATGGCAACACCATCGCCATTGACAAGTCGCGCATACACGTCAACCGCTGACGATTGCTTTTCCCAAATAAACACTTTCCCAAGTGGTAGGTTATGCCCCCACTTTTCAGAGTCAGGAGGGACAACTCCCACATCTTCAACGCGAACTTTCATTGCTGAACCCGTGTTGTTCTCCAACACACCGCGCGTTTTGCCTGAAGAAATCAGTACCCACCCAGTAGCATCAACGTCCACTTGCTTGGTCATTTATTACTCCTTAACGTGGCGGTGAATGAACACCGCCAGCCCGTCATCGCAGTTAAGCTGATGAGCCTTTACGCTTTATTTCAAGAACGGTGAAACAACCAGCTTGACGTTGTTGTAGTAGATATTGGTTTCGCCATTTGCTAAGTACTCACGAGCAATAATCTTGCGAGCAGCAGAGGCGTTTTTAGGACCAACAACCAATACTTTTGCCATAGTTCCGGCTGGCTTATCGTTCGATTTCTTCATGCTTGCTAGCGCCAAAGTGCCAGCTTCGAAGTTTGCTTCATCAAGAACTGACTTTGAACCAACCGCAATGTGAGGGAACGAGAAGCCAAAACCAGCACGACCATCCACGCCTTGAGCAACCATGTTGTTGAACCACGCATACTCAGACGCTGCACCTACGAACTCTAGTTTCAGAGGCTTACGGTCTTGGAAAAGAATCGGCAGCAAGATTTGAGAATCATCAATCAAGAACCAAGGCGGTAGGTCGTCCAGTGGATCACCGATGATATTTGAGAACACGTCCGCAGCTTCATTGCCAACTGGGTGATCTGTATCAAAGTAGTTCTGACCGTCATAACAGAGCGTTTCAAAACCAAGCGCGAGCAAACCAAAGCAGTTTTCATCAGGGAAGATGGCAGACTCACGACCCCAGCCTTTAGCCAAGACCGCATACTTACCAATCTTGTCATCTTCAATATCTTCACGTTTGATTTTGATAGATGCTTCGTAAGTCACGTTAGGGATTGCATAGCCATGAGAGCCAAGCTCAACCAACTGGCGATCACCGACCCATTCTTTAATACCAGGTAAGTCTTTTAACCAACCGTAGTTTTCACCGCTGCCAGAGCTAGGAACTTTGGAAGCAATCTTGTTCCACTGTGGTTCGACAGTACCTAAGCCTTCAGTAAAGGCAGCATTACTGCCAACCGTCAGAGCTTCAATAACTTGAGCTTCAGTTAATGGCATTTTCGTTTACTCCAATTAATAGGTGATTTTGTGGTGACGGTTAGCTTTCCAGCTTTCCGGTGACACATTCATACGTTGACACAGCGCGAGTTCGTCAGCCGTCAACTCACCACCTTCAGTAGGTTTTGAAGGTTGCTTTGGCGGCTTAGTTTGCGAGTTCGTCGCAATCTGAGGAGCGCTTTCGATGAACTTGTTGAACTGCTCAATGCCACCTTCTTGACGACACATGCCAATGAACATTTCTTTGTTCGCTGGTGAAACCTTTCCAGCATCAACACCAGACTGAACCAGAGCTTCAATCTCTTTGTCTTGAATTGCTTTGAGTGCTGCTTCCGCAGTTTCAGCACGATTAAGCGCGAGCTGGTGTGTCTCTTTCGGCACAGCCTTTTCAAGGTCAATCGTATTGGCTCGGTTAAGTGCGACAGTTTTCTCTTGATTGAGAGAGTTGATCGCGGTGACGGCATCTTGTTCTGTGGCGTTCTCGCCCAGACCAAGTGCTTGACGAATCACTAATGCAAGTGGCATTGCTGTTTCCTCTTTATGATTAAGAGCTGGAACATCCAGATTTGGATCGTTAGTTAAGCCGACACTTTGCAGAGCAATGACAGTGCCGTCTTTCAAATAACTAAATGCAGGGGAATAGAACGCATACTCTTGACCATCAATATAAGCTTGGCCTTTGCTGTTCCATTCGGTGTAACCCCAGATTTCACCATCTCGGTTTTCAACTTTAGTAATCCAACCAGCCGCAGGTGCAGGGTCGCCTTGTGGTGCTTTGATATGGGTAGAGTGTTCTACATCGAAGGGACGCTTTTTGGTAAAGCTTGAAACAACTGCATCAGGGTTGCTGTTATTCCACATGCGACCATCGACGCCTTGAAACAGACCAGCAGGAACCAATGGCAACCAAATGCCAGTCTCTGATTCCACTTGCACAGCTTTGTCCATGCTAAAACACAGTGCTGTCATTGCTGCTTTTGTCATGTATCACTCCGCGAGTTAAACGTTACATAGCAACCTCCGTTTCGTTGGTTGGTATGGAAAATTGATATTGCGGAGTTAAGAATGATCGATTGGCTTTAATCAGCCGAAATAACGCGGATTGCTCAAAACAGGGAGATAATTTGGAGAGGGAAATGCGCGATCAGGATGACGAGAAAAAACGAGGTTGGCAAGCAAAACGCTAACACCAACCTGAAATAGTGAGTCAAACCATTTTTAAAACCCGTTTAAATCGCGTCAGATTGATTTAAACTTTTTTCAGAGTAACTTTATAGCCGTGAGATACTTAAGAGCCATTAGAGAGCGTTTCACGCATTCGCTGTTCTTTTTTAGCTAGGTCATCCGCTAAGGCTGTTTGGCGAGATTTCCCTGGGTTGTAATTCCAACCTGGTTCAATACCTTCTGGTAACACTTCAACTTCACCCGTGCGCTTGTTTACCCACTGCTTAGTCCCGCCATTTGGTGCAGAGGTTGAAACCTTGCCTTCAGCAATCAGTTTGTCTGCTTCCACTTTCGACACCTGACGAATCCAGCACTTACAACCCCAACCATTTGGCGGCATGTGAGAAGCCCACCAAGAATCGTCTACTGACAGCAGCAAGTCTTTCCATTTTACATGGTCGAGCCTGTGCTCCATTGATGGTCCAAGCTGATAAAGCAAATAAGGCATCACGCGCTTGGTACGTTCTATTCGTTCCCACTGACCAGCAGCGCGAGCGGTACGCATATTGGTTTTGTAAATGGTCTTTAAACGTCCTTCACTGCCCAGTTGAACAGGCTTTGAATCGCCCGTTGTTGGGTCAACCATCTCCTGAACTCCCCACCAACCAGACTTCACCAGCAGCGGTTTGAGTATTTCACGAAACTGTTGGAAGGTTTGACCTTCTTCAATGGCCTGTTCAACCATGGCTTTTACATCAACCAGCAAATCGGCATTGAGCATCTTGGCAACGGAGAACGCGTTGTTGTGTTCTTCCTTCCACACATCGCGATAGTCAAAGCCCGGCTTAATGCCTTTTCGCTTGAACCAGTTCAGCGCCTCTTTAGGGACGATGTTCTCAGGCATCGCGAGCATCTCCTAACCCACGAGCCTGAAACATGTACGTTGCCATCTGCTCCACGAACTGCTCTGCACCAAGCTCTTCTTGCAGGGCTGGAAGACCAGCCAGAAACGTCTCGTAACTATCAGACTCTTGCGCCAGTTTCTGAACAGGGTTCATGAAGTCTTCCGCAACTTGTTCCCATTCGCTCATTGCTTGGTTGGTCATTGCATCCATTTCGCTTTCGTTCGTCGTTGCAATGCGGTTGAACGCAATGGCTTGGTTATCGACACGACGGTTCAATCCAACCTCAGTTTGAACGTTCTGCATGGCGACTTGGTTAATCGGAAGAAGCAGCTCGTCGTTCTTTGCTGGGTCTTCAACACCGAACTTGTCGCGAACCTCTGAAGCAGAGACTTTCATGCCGCGATCAATGAATGGCGTAATGCTGTCTGCAAATGCTTTCAAGTCTTCAGGGTTAGAGACTTTGACTTTCACTTTCGGGTAATGCTCTTGCATACCCCAGTTTAAAATGATGAACGGCTTAACTAAGTATTCATTGATACAAGATTCAAGCTGACGCGCATCCCAAGCCGCAATATCTAAACGCACTTCGTTGTGCACGTTCGCTTGCGCTTGTGAGCTGCCATTGTCTGCCGTCATGGTTTGCCCAAGCACAGCTTTGGAGATTTGTTCATCACACCAGCGAACCATGTTTTCGAACAGGGTGTTACCGCCGTTACCTTTGGCGGTTTCAATCATCTCAATCTTCATGGATTCAGGGATAACCGCACCTGCATCACTGGCGATAGAGCCAATGGCATTCACTAAGGTTTGAATATCATCTACCGTGGCGTTCGCGCCATACTTACCAACACGAACGGGAATACCAAACACTTCAGCAAATGCCCACCAATCACGCACCGTGAATGATTTCAGCATGTACATCACCGCCACCAAACGCGCCAAGCCATTGCGCCATACGCTGCCAGATTTAGAACGAGGCGTATGGATCATAAACTTGTATGGCACTAGCGGAGCACCGTTGGGAGCCTCTTCACTAATCAGCAGAATGTCTTCCAGTGTCTCTTGGTTTTGGCGCAGGTAACGAGGGTCTACCCATTTGTAGTCGAAGGGTTTCCACGGTGAGCTTTTGGTTTGCCATAGTATTTGAACTACCGCGATCCCTTTGCCTAAACCGTCCAGCAAATCAAAGAACAATTCAGGGATGGCATCGTCACTCATTAGGTCGCGAACGCGCTCTGCCATTTCAACATCGGCTTTCTCATCGCTGTACGCTTCAACACTTGGCTCAATCGCGGCAACCGCAAGCTTACGTGTGCGGAGCTGCGCCGCGTAGTGCAAGTCTCGCTCTTCCATTTCTTCAGCCAGCGTCATGTACGCTTCAGGGTCGTTGCCATCAATCACACTGCGAAGAATGCCAGCCAGACGCGCAGGCGTGAGCGTGGAGGCCACACTCGGTGGTCGTGGATTACGAACGCCAGTGGTATAGGCACGGGCAATATCTTCAGTCAGCTTTTTCTTGTCGGCTTGGATTGGTTTGCCGTATTGATCGAGAAGTTGAATACTCATAGTCGAATCCCTTTGCCGCGAATATCGGTGCGCGGCATATCGTCAAATCGGTTGTTTTCTTTTGCAGTGCCGAAGAAGCGGCGCTGATTATCGTCGGTGCTTGGGCGTATGGTGTGCAGTTCGTAACGGGTGATATCTTCTTTTGATGCCAAGTAACCTAGGAAGATTGCCACCGCGCTATCACCGTGGCGCTTGTTACCATCACTGCCTTTGGTTCGGCTGTCATCGATACCAGGAACACCGCGATAGATTTGTATCTGGCCTAAGTCGGTGATCACATCCTCATGCTTAGGCAGTTTGATTTCGTCATCTTCAAAGGCCGCTTTAAAGCGCGGCATGTTCTCGCGGTAGTAAGCGACAGACAGCATCACTTCTTCTACCTCTTCGCCATAGCGGTACTTAGCTTGCTCGGCTAAGTACTGACCATTACCACGCGCATCCAGCTTGATACCATCACGACGAGGTAGGCGATCACAGATATAAAAAAGCGCTTGCTCTTGCTGCTTGAACGGAACCTTAGACAGTTCGACCAGGAACGGAACGGTGCGCTTGGTGCTGTCCTGAACGGTAAAGGGTGCGAAGACCGTTAAGTCACCATTACGCGCAAAGTCTTCACCGAGTGAATGACGCAGTTCTTGTGGCAGTGCTTGCAATAATGGACCCACGTTTTCAACCAGCCACTCCTGCATCTCGCGCATCCGCTCACCTTCGCCAGCATCATTGAATGCTTGAGTTCCTTTGAAGCGAATAACAGGCACATCCAAACACGCAGCGCGTTCACGTAGGCTTCGGCTAATGTAAGCACCGCCACCGTTCTTAGGCACACAGTAATATTCTTCCAGTGCGTCTTCTTCGGTTGCCGTGTCTTTGAGAAGATTAGCTTTCCACTCGTCTTCCGCTTCCTGCGTCCATTCCTTTTTCTTAACTTGGCAGATACGTTTGTAGAGACCTTCTTCACATGCTGTATCGATATCAACGGTATGGATCGAGTAACGCTTTTTACCTGCACGACTATCTTGAATCAGGGTATTAAATAAGTTTTCAATACCATTGTGAGTAGAGATCAAACAAACCTTTGACCCCCACATGGTAAGAGCCAACGCTGCTTTTAACACCTCGGCTAAGCGCTCATGGAAAGCTGCTTCGTCAATAACAACTCGACCCTGCATACCACGTAGGTTAGAAGGATTACTTGATAGGGCTTTTACTTTATGCCCGGATGCAAAGTTAATGACATAAGTAAGGATGTCTTTGTCATCATCTTTTAAAACTTCTTCCTGAACATCTTCTGCCGCACAGCTATAAGCCTTCGCCCACATAGCTACAGCATCAATAAACTCGCGAGCCATATCTTTAGTGGAGCCAACATAGAAAGTATCATCACCGCCAGCTTCTACCGACTTTGCAGCCTCCAAAGCTGAGAGAGCAGCTTCACCCCAAGTCAAACCCGTTCGTCGGCTTTTCTCCGCAATCTTTAGATCTGAGTCATCAGCTATCCAACGTTTTTGATATGCGAGCAGAACATCCTCTTCTCTGAATTCACCAGAGAGAATGGCTTTTTCACTTTGACGTTGTAGCTTTTTCTTCGCAGTTACTTCAGCAGTCATCATCCCATTCCTCGGACTCAAGGCTCAGTTGGTAGATGAACCAAACCGACCAAACAAACAGCCCTGCTACAACAGCAAGGCCAATAAGAAGTGCATACACAGCAAGAGATAAAATGCTCATGACTTGTAAGCCATCGCCCGAACGGCACAGTCTTTTGATTCAAGCAGCTTACGCAAAGCCATATGGCTTTCTTCGTTCTCTGGTAGCTCTTCAACCATCTTGTTAGCCAACTCACCAAACGGTTTAGAAACAACCTGAAGTTGTGGTGGTAACTGTTGGTAGGCAAAATACTGGAGTATGTTTGGCTTCTTCATGATGCGATCCCTAAGATTTGTCTTTTTATTTCTTCCGCTGTAGCAGCAGTAAGACCTGCTTGCTTAACAATCTTCTCTGCTTTATCTGCGGCTTCAGCAGCAAACGCAGCGCGAATTTCTCGCTCTACTTTCTGGCTTGTCATCGCTGCCTGCTCAATACGCTGCGAGACAAGAGCCAACTGGTTGAGGGCTTTTGGTGGAATGACTTCTTGGTTTTCTTCCGCTTCTTCCATCATTCGCATAGAGGTTTCAAACGCCATGGTTCTCACGAACTCTTGCAGCAACTTACCGACATCAGAAACGGGCGCATCACCAAGCTTGGCTGTCCACACTTCGGCTACCTCGCGAGCTTGCCGCATTCGCATACCCATCTCTTCCATTTTCTTGGCGTAGCGATTGAACCCAGTTCGGCTGAGTTTCACATCTTCAGGAAGACCCGCTTCATCAATCATCTGATTGATTTCTGCAAGGATGTCTTTCTGCGTCATGCTGCCATTTCGAATGAAGGCGTTGAGCGTTTGGCGAATCTCTTCAGGTAGCAGGTTTACTTTTGATTTTCGGTTAGCTGTTTGCTTCATGAGTAAACCTTATTTAGCTCGTGGGCGTTTCACACCAGGAACAACGGCTTGGCCTGTCGCAACATCTTCACCGCGACCAGTAAGCGTGGCGATTTTGAAATCATCCAATTCACGGATGGAGATCAAGTCTTGTTCAGCTAACCAAGCCATATGAGTACGAACCACGTCACGGCTTACTCTGTGACCATAGGCATCAAGGCATGAATCTAAGATGGATTCATTCGCTGACATGCCATCCATTTCATGAAGAGAACGCAGGATAACTAGGCGCTGGTCTTCTTTTAAAAGGTCTTTAAATGACATTTGAACCTCTATTTATTTTCATTTAAACGCTGCTCTAGCAGCAGTTGAGCTAAGTGCTCCACGGGTTGAATATGCGCTCGTAGTTCTTTCATATCTCCACGAGCTTCAGAAAGCTCAAGCGTCAGCTTGGTCATTTCTTCACGGGTTGGCATTGCATCAACCTGAGCTTTGAGTTCATCCATATCTCGTCTCACTTTTTCCACTTCCTCACGACGGGCGTAGGTTTTGGACAGCAAGATCTGAATCACTTGAACGACAGTCAAAACGCCAGCCCAAACAATAGGCCACCATGCTTTTACCCAATCCAATTCCATCAATGTTCCTTCCTAGACTGACAAGGCACGCAGCGCACTGCGTTCGGTTCTGCTTCTAATCGCTGTTGAGGTATGTCGATGCCACAATCTAGGCAGTATCGAATTCCTTCTTTATCTTCATCTGGCTTTTCTACCGTGCGGTGCAATTGGTTAGCTAATGCCTGGTCACGTTGACGTTGCTCTAGCTCTTGGGCTTTATCGAATAGGTCGGTCATTTACGCCCCTTGATCACGCTTCCGATTACGCCAGCAACTTTGTCACCGCTGGACTTTGAATAAGGCGCGAAACCATCAACGGTACGTAAGCCAAGATAAGCAAAAGCAGGAGTAGCAATAGTGAGTGCGAGATAGGTATCAGCACCTGTGCCGAAGTTCATTGCTTTGAGAACTTCCATGCCGACGATGTAAAGCACCATCAGAGCAAACGACTGACGCGCCATTTTTGGGCGAGTCTGACGAACGTACTCATCTTGCGCGTTATCACCATTGCGGATGGTGGTTTGCGTTTCGCTGTGCTCAGCTTGCTTGTCGTTAAGCTCCAGCTCTTGGCGGCGGGTCTTTTGCTTTTCCAGTTCGACCTTAATTTTCTCAAGCTCAATCAACGCTTCAGGCGGCAGGTTCTGGAGTTCACGGGTAACAGCGAGCTCTTTCTGCTCTTTGGTCGCACCGAACATGGCATCCGCTTTTTCAACGGCGTCTGCCACTTTGTCGGCAGTTTCGCTGCCACCAAACAAAGAAGAGATCCCACGGATGGCAGCAGGGCCATATTCAAGTGCCAGCGAAGCAACGCCAGCTATGACGGAAAGTGACATTCTCTAAATTCCTTTATGTTTTCGATTAGGTCTGAAGCTTGCGGCGTTCGTGCTTTGCCTACATGCATATTGATTTCGCATTGAGAAACACGCTGCCAAGCGATATTGAAATGACTTTGCAGCGTGGCATCGTGACTGAATAGAGGTGGTTTAGCTGGCACCGGAACGCCTTTGGTTAAGGCGTTCATTTCTGCTTCAAGGCGTTTGGCTTTGCCTTGTTGTTTGGCGAATTGCCAGTTGTAGAGTCTGCCCATGGTTAAGCTCGTTTGATAACCAGCTTGGCTCGTTCGCCAGCTAGGTGAGCCATGAAGTAGTCGATAGCATTACGAGAACTCACCACCGCCCATTCATTACTGACCACACCAAAGTCAGAGCCTAGCGCGATACAGCCTTCCAGTTCAGAAACTCGGTTTGCAGGATGGATAAGAATGTGAGTGCGAAGGGATGGACCGAAAATCGTCACGCCAAGTTCAGGCGCTTCCAATGCGTAGCAAGAACCAAACTTAGGGCTGTTATGAGGAATGAGATCGTAGGTGCCTTCAGGAATGCAGGAAATACCAGGTGCATTGTTTTTCCAAGGGCGCTCAATAGCTTTGAGCATGGCGTTTCCATTCTCATCACACAGATAAGAAAAAACCCCATGAGGGAAATAGTTACGATGGAGAGTGAGAGTTTTCATAGCACAACCAATTCTTAATCATTGATATTGAACTGATTGTGCTTCTGGTGTGGAAGTTAGGTTAATTAACCCTAATTGTTGTATTCTGACTTGCTGATAGTGCGAACTGAACAGTAACAATCGACATGTTGGCCAACAGGATGAACTCGCCAAAAGTCGCTGTCAACTTCAAAAACATCACCATGATATTGAGTGTGTATTGGGCACTCTATGTTTGATGAGCCTCGTTCTATTTTCTGATATGGCATCAAGTGCGCATCTCTAAACATTCTATTTGTATAAGAAAGACTGATTACTTTAGACGAAAATAAACCTAGCTGTTCTTTTGCGTAAGGAGAACGCTCACCACGCTTGATGAGAATCTCTTGTAGCTTCGCGTTGTTCCACTGATTACCTAGTTCATCAAGCAGCGATTTGATTGCCGTTCTCTTCTCGTTAATGTGGGTAAAAAGGATCTTCTTCATCTTAGAGCGTTCACCCTTTGGAATTTCAAACATATCGGCAAAGTGCTCAAAGGCTTGGTTAAAATCATCTTTATTGGTCATGCTCATACACGCTCCTAGAATAAATCAGGCTGTCTCTTCTTAACTTCTCTATGGCGCATCTTAGCAATAACACGGTAAATGTGTTGCATACTCTTGTCGTATTTTCTTGATAACTGCTCAACATTGTTGCCTGTGAATTCATGCCAAATCAGTAAGTTTTGAATCTCAGATTCAAGTTGGCGACCACGAGGCAAGTAGAGTTGAACGCCACCAAACTCACGGCAAATACGGTTCAACAGGCTTATAGATAGGCGTTGGTCTGCTCCAGCCTTTTCCAGTTCATCACGGAACATTGAATAGAGCTGACGCATAGCTTCAGGCCAACGTGATTCTTCATCATCAACAATCTTTGCCACTTCATCAAGATTCACTTCACCATAACCAAACAGCTCAAGGTTGTCTTCTTTGTCAGTTCGTGTGCTCATTTCCCCTCCCACAGATACAAAAACACCTCCGCGTGGGAGGTGTTCGTACTATACAACAGCAGCTATGGTGATTAGGTGGTGTTTGTTATTTGTTCCAGTCTTGAGCGTTTCTCGCTTTCTCTTCTGCCGTGGTTACGAAAGCAGGGTTAACTTCTTCACCGCGTTCTTTGAAAGCCAAGTAATACAAAACGAATATCTGAATAAATGGAAACAGAATCATCATAGCAACGCCAAAACCGCCAATCTTCACACCCACTTTTTGAGCGAGTTTGTATAGTGGAATCGCGCCGATAATCGCAATAAGAAGACCTATTAAAATACCCATAATCATTTCCTTATAAAATCTTGATAATATTCCGCCAACTTACCATATCCAGCAGGACCCGTGCAGTCATCATTTGACGGTATGCGTCCGCCAGCAGCAAGAATTGCTTCTTTCATCACACGATAATGCCAGCGTTTTAATGCTTCGAGAACATGGTAAGCGTCCTCAGATTTCAACCAGTTAAGTTTTTCAATACCCTGACCTCCG
Source organism: Vibrio gazogenes (assembly GCF_023920225.1). Classification (NCBI taxonomy): domain Bacteria; kingdom Pseudomonadati; phylum Pseudomonadota; class Gammaproteobacteria; order Vibrionales; family Vibrionaceae; genus Vibrio; species Vibrio gazogenes. The sequence goes on along the minus strand of NZ_CP092588.1, from coordinate 712,723 downwards.
TTGATTTGGCTAGTCATACGTTTGACGAAAGCGTCGAGAGCAGCATCACTGGCGTTCTTGATAAAACCTTGCTTGCGCATAGTGATCCAAATAGCCAGAATCTTTTTACATTCTGGTAATCTTACTTGTGTTTTTGCTGCTGGTTTAGGTTTTGGTTTAAAGCCCAACGCTTTCATGTGATCGAGAACTTTAGAAAGCTGCCATTGGCTAAGGTTCTTTGAGCTGCGTTGACCAACTGTTTGCTGAAGCATGTCTCGATACATGTCATCATCCAAAGCCAGTTCACGCTTACCGATTTGAACGAGTTTGAGTAGGTTACTCATAAAGTTATCCCGCCAGAAATTTCTACGTGTTCAACTTCTTTGGTTTCATAGTCTGCCATTAATGACACTGAAACCGACGACTCAAGCTCACATGAAAGTGGCAACTCTGGATTAAAACCAGATAGCACTTCAATTAATTGCCCAACCGTTTCTATTTCCTGGTAGTTATCGACGTCTATTAACATAAATCCTCCTATGCCGCTTTCTTTGCTCTGTGAGCAGCACTCGCTTCTTCAGAACGGCAGGCTTTACACCAGTCTTGCAAACCATCTGGCCTACTGGCGAGAGGTGTCCAAAACAAAGTGTCTTGAGGCCAGTATTCGCCACAGTGGGTGCAATACTTTTCTAAACCGACTTCTGGATCAATCCGTGCTTTACCATTCGCCAAGCGGCGTTGTAACAACTGTTGGCTTAGCAATGGAGTATATTCACCGAAGAACATAGTCTTTCTCCCTTGGCTGCTCATCAGTACCTAGCAACCACGCTAGGCAGACAAGCAAGGCGAACCTTGCTTGTTTCGCTTACTCTGGTTTCCATCCCAATTCACGCAGCTTGGCAGCAATAGCGCTTTGCTCGCCAAGTGGATCTTGTCCTGCTGCTTGCATTCGCTTAGCTTGTTGGATGTACCAATCGCTATCATCCGGTTTGGTCGTTTCCTGTTTTTCTCCCGAAACGGAGGTGGCTTTAACTGCGACGTTGTTACGCACAGCCGTAGTCTGGTAAACCTGTTTCAGGTAGTTGTGGTTAGCCAGTGGTTTGGTGTCGCTGTACTGGATACGTTTCTCACGCAGCTTGTTCACGCACTCAACCAAAGCGGAAGCCAGTATATGATCGGCGCGGAACTCATCTGTGACTTCAGTTAGCAAGCGCAATGTTCTGCTTAGCGATAGGTCAGACTTCGCAGGACGGAACAAACCCAAATACTCCAGCATTGGACGCGCAACGAAATCAGGCAGGCTTGCAACTTTAGCCAGCAGCTCACGACCTGAATCATCAGCTACTAAAGCATCAAGACTGATTTGGCTATGGCACACAGGGCAACGGGTGAGTTTCATAGTGCTGCTCCAAGCTTCATGGTTTCATTGCCGCTAACGCCGTGGTTGAGCGTCACATCTCTAGCTGCTGCATAACCTTTCCTTTTGGATTCATCCGCCGCTACGCCAGAACCTTTTGCTTCACGGGCATTGCATGATGAAAGGTCATCAATGCTTTGCTTGAACGTTTGGATCTCTTGTTGCTCTTTGTCTGATAGAGCAAATTGCTCAATCTTTCTGTAAACCCCAATACACCAACCTTCACAAAACTGGTCAGCACGCTTGGTTTTGTTTTGCTTTTTCATTCGTGAGCTAAGGCTTTCAATAAACTCCTTTCGCGCTTTCATCAGTTGTCGTTCTAGAACAGCGAAAACATACCCAGCGATTTTTGGTCGTTCATCATGACCAATAAAAACAACGCCCATATTTGTGAAGGTGGGCTGTAGGTAATATTCACAACCAAAAGCTTTGGCTATTGAGTGCGCTAACATTCCAAAATATTTAGTTGGAGTTTTGGCTTTCGACATGGCATCTATAACTTGCTCATTAACACCCGCAAGCTCTGGTGTGTCACTTTGAATGCCATGCTCTTGCATTAACTTTTGAGCGCGAGACAACGCCAATGCTGCTTCGTTTGGATTGCTTGATGCAGCTAGCCTTAATAGCTTTTTGATTTTGTCTAAAATCTTCTCTTTCATTCGTCCCATTCCTTCTCATCACTTGAAATTGAATAAATTCGTTTGGCTTTGGGGATAGGCGTATTCCGCCAATCCCCGCAGTATCTATCTGCCCAGGTTTCTGCATCCTCTTGAGTGCATCCTCTTGAGTGCATCGCTTGTGATGCATGATGTGGGCAATCAACTTGTTGCTAGGCGGCTTCACCTTCGGTGTCTTTGCCATCCATCATTTCCTCGTAGGCATCACGGATACAGGAACCTTCACGGCACAGCACAAACTTGATTCCAGCAATAAAACCTTCTTCCAATGTGCCATCTGGAAACGCGGTTCCTTGGGTTTCCACCAACGCTTCAGCCATTTCAATTTCGCGCTCAAGTGCGTTGTAGGTGTGTGGTGTGGTGAATGATCGTTGCAGTTCGTTTTGCATATGCTTTCCCTTTTGGTAAACAGTGACGATGACTTGTTTGCAAAGGATGAAATAAGCGACATCGCATTCCAGAACGCGCTTGAGTTCTTTCCCTCTGGTGCGCTTATTTATCCTGTTGAGTTGCTGCTTCGTTGGTCTGACTGAACAGCGAATAGCAGCAACCAATTCCTCAAGACTTCGTCCCGTTCTCTCAACCCATCTATCTGATGCATGGTGGGTTAAGTAGACCTTTCCATAACGAGTCTCGATTTGCATAAATGCTCCTTAGAGCTTGGCGATATCGAGAGCGATTTGTTTGTATTGCCCGTCGCCTTGGCGTTCGTAAATACGCAGGTATGGTGTTTTACCCACTACGCGCATTGAGTCTGCAATGGCATCCATCGCTTCTAACCAGTCAGGGTCATCAATGTTTAACTGACGCAGTGAGAGCACTTGGTTCACATCAATGTGACCTTGTTTGTTGACGCGGAAGGAAAGCTCAACCAGTGCTTTGATGTGGTCATTAGAACCTTCTGACCAACGGGTAATGCACTCATCAATCTTTGCCTTTGCGGCCTGAATGCGCTCATCAAACACACGGTGCTCGCCAATAGAACGTTGGACTTTGTATTTGCCATCGAACGACAAAAGCGTAACGTTGCCTTTGGTGCCGCCATACTTCACATCAAACTCGGCTGAGCTTAGGTCTACGAAGTCAGCCACTTCTGCCATGGCTTCGCCTTTGAATTGCGCCATCATGGTTTGTGCTTCTTTCGCTTTCGCTACAATGCCCATGACAACTTCATCACGCAGTTTGTCGATGTCTTTGATTTGGCTTTCTGGCACTTGGTGACCAAGTGAGTTAAAACGAAAGCCTTCTTGTGGTTGGGTTGTGGTAATCATTACTTCTTCTCCACGATTTGGAATTTATAAACACCGTCTGTTCCTGTAACCTCAACTTCGTCAAAGTCTTTCGCATCAAGATCTTCAATCGCACACTCAATAGCGAATAAGTCTTCTTTTGCAGCAGCAACACTCTTTTCTAGGTGCTCGTGTTGAGATTCCAAAACTTCGATGTATGTTTCTTTGCTGATGGTTTCGTTAGTGGACATTGATTAAACCCTTCTTCTTAAAATTCATGTTTTGGATAGTGTTTTGAACTACTGGAGCTAAATCTTTTGCGATATCCAGAGCCATTGAATTGAGAGCTTTTGATGAGCCATCTTGGCATTGGCAGCGGATTTCGATTTTCTGATCTTGATTCTCAAGAATCGTGATGATTACTTTTGCTTTTTTCATGCTAATTTCCTCATAGTTCTTAGTTCGTGCTCATCCTCTTCAGAGTTGATCACCGTGTTTCCAACGTATTGCTGGCATTCGCCAGACCACCAACGAACCAGACACTTAGAGAAACGAGCCACATACATTTTGTTCAACGTTCCGTGGCGCATTTCCATCACAGCGACAGCTTTCTTTTTCAGCTTCTCTGAAGGGTTGGTAATCTCAATAACAGGGATTGCAGGTGCATAGTTCACGCGCAAAATAAAACAATTAGCTAAAACAAGTCGGCCTCGTGCGGTGATAAGTGCCATTTGTTTTTCGTGTGGATTCATCATTGCGGTGCTCCTATACCGAGTGCCAATTTCCATGTTTGGCTTAATAAATCAGGGTGCTTAATGCCTACTTGTTGACGTGGTAAGTGATAGTTAACTTTGCGTTTCTCACGCGCTTCTTTTTGGGAGAAACGACCATCGCCAGCATTGATGGCAGCAGTGATACTCATGCCTTGGTTTACGATTCGCTGCCTAAGCGTTTCTGGGTTAATGCCGTACTTCGCTGCAATAGCCTTTAAACCATCAATGCCCCTGTAGCTGTATTTAGTTCTAGCCATGCTCATTCTCCTGACTCGACGTTGTTAGCCTCATCTTCCATTTCAGCCAAAACGATAGGCTTGCATTTCGGGCAATAGTCGTAGTCATCATTGAATGCGATCAGCCAACCTCTATCCTGAAGCGCGTAATACTCAATTTCTGCTTGTGCTGGGTCGTTGGTATCTAACTCGCATGTTGAATAACAACGGTTTCCATCACATGTAACATTTGATTTAAAAGACACCACACACCTCACTCATTGGTTTCTAGTTCGTTAAACGCTTGGCGCAGTACCTTCTCTGTAATCGGGTTGTTGTTGGCAAACATCGCCGCCAATTTCAGAGTTTTGGTAAGCAGACGCAGACCACCTGGGCGCTCACTGATTTGCACCATCAGATTCATTTCTTTTTCGCTTTTGATTTCCCACGCTTGAGCAATGGCTCGAACATCAGCAATACGGGTTTTATTTAGGCCGCGTTTCTTAGCGATACGAGAGAACAGACGAGCAAAGTCTTCATTGCGACGACCACCAGTAAGCTGGGTGTAAACCTTGTTGTTACCCACTAGCACCATGCCAATTTCTGTTTCTTCCTGAAGAATGCGAAGCTCTTCCAGCGTTGGGTAATCAAGGTGATCGGCTTCGTCGATAATCAATAAGCCTTCGCTGTTTCTAAGGCGGTTACGAACGACGCGAGAAAGAGGCCCTTTGCGGCGAGGTGCATCATCAAGACCTAGCTCCATAGCGATTTCATACAAGCATTCGGTAAGGCTTGAACGGCTTGGGCTGGCTGTAACCATCCACACGTTGTTATTGTTGCGCTTGTACTCACGCAACGTGGCTGATTTACCCACACCAGAAGCACCAAAAATTGCCACTATTTCGCCAGCACCGTGCGAATAGGTAAGGTCGGTGGTGATGAGCTTTGCGGTTTCCGTCATTACAAAGCCAGGGTTAACGTTCGGCATTGCTTTCTTTTCGTCACTAAGGCGTAACCACTTATCAAGCTTTTCAATGATGGTGCTTGGGTCTGCGGCGTATTTGCCTTTAAGAACCTGACTCAAAGCAGCAGGAGAAACGCTGATCTCTTTTGCCATTTGTGATGATGTAATTACCTTTGAGTCCAACACACTTTTGATGCGCATCAGAATGTCGGTTTCTTTTACTTCTGCCTTCGATAAGGCCACAACGTTGTCCATATTTAGTCCTCGTTTAAATCAGGTTTAAAGGCGGTTTTTAGTGCGTTGTTCCATCATTGATGCAACGCTCTTTGCAAAGGCGGCTTCATAGTCTTCTTCGCTGTCTTCTTCATGACGAACGGCAACGGCTGTATTACCAATCGCCACAGGTCTGAACGGTTCAACCACTTTAGTTTCAGGAATAACTTCTTCTTCAAGCGGCTTCATCAAAGCAGCCAGTTCGATGGCATCCATGGTGGTTTGTGCTTTCGCAGCAATCTTGTGTGCTTTGGTTGCTTGAGTGCGGTGACGCTTGTGCTCGCGAGCCGCTTGCGTATCGCCAAAGCCTACTTTTTCTAAACATTCCGCAGAGCAAATATGCACACCGTTTAGGGTGTAAATCTCTACCGACTCATGCAGCTTCAAAGGGTCGAAACGTGCCACGAGTTTTTGACCTACGTAGTCCATCATCACTTGGTTGTGGTAACGGTTCTTACGACCTTTCAATGTTCCGCCAGCATCAAGAACAATGGTGCCGTGTTTAGAAACGCGAACCGCTTCTGCTTGCAGCATCATCATTTGCAATTGCTCAGGTGTTGCTTTGCGGATAGGCGCAGATTCATAACTGGCATTGAATGCTTGGTTGAAGCTCATAAAGCCTTGGCAAATTTCCGTGTTGCGGTTTGCTTTGGCGTTGAACATTTCGACGCCTTTGGCTATTGCTTCAAGGAACACTTCTGCATCAATTGCTTTGCTGCCGTAGTTGTCTGGTTTCGCCATCGGGTTTGAACCCGTGTAAGCCCCATGACATGCTGGATGTTTGTCGATGTACTCTTCTAAACCGCCCACACCAAACGCACGTTCAATCGGTTTTGCCTGACCATGGCCTTTACCAAGAATCACGCTTGACCAGTGCAGCTTGATATTCATCATTGGGATGATGCCGAGTGGTTCATCTTCTTTAACTTTGAAGCGGTAACGGTTAGGAACGCCACCCGTCATCCACTTGTTCGCGGCTGCACGTGTGTTATCCAATGTGATTTCTTTTGGCACACCGAACTTCTCGCAAACGTCCATCAATGAAAGGCGAATGCTGTCTGTGTTTTCGCTGACATCACAACGCCAACCCACGATCTTGCGGCTGTATACGTCTTGCCAGAACCATGTTTTAGGGCGAAGAGTTTCACCGTTGAACCACTTAACAAACACGTTGTGTTGGTAGCCATCGCCGTTTATCCATTGCAGCGCGTGGAGACTTTCCACAGTACGCTCTTGCGGTGGATACAACTGATGCAATGCGTGTTCGCCTTGTCGCAACATCACGATTTGTGGTTTAGGCACTTCATGTTTCAGACGACGCTCCAAGCTTTTAAGGCTTGGGTACTCCCATCCATTCTGATCGGCAGCATCTTTAAGGCGTTCGTAACAAGCTGACATTGCTGGTTGTTCAGACCGTAGGTAGTCCGACTTGAAGAACTCCCAAGCGTCAGGCGTGATATACGCAAATTGTTTAGCCTTTTTGGTTTGTGCTTGTGCTGCTTCGAACTGCTTAGGAAGCAGAGCGGGTGCCCAATCGCATTCATCAATACCTTTCACAGCCGCACAGTGACGACGAAGGGTAGAGAAAGGAACGTCATACTCTTTTGAAACTGAGTGGTATGCGTCCATCAAACTGATGCCATTACTTTTTAACGCGAAGACGGCTTGAACAGCTTTGAGGGATTGCTGAGCCTTATCTTTCGCTTTGTTGTTGGTTTTATTCCAACGGTTCCAAAGCGCCTCACGACAGTAACTTTGCTGGCTTTTCTTTTTTGGTAACTCAAGAACTAAGTCACCGACTTTGACTTTGCCTTCTTTTTTATAGAGGGCTGTTTGTGTTACCACAGGTAAAATGCTGATGTGGTACTCACTAGCTTTAGAACCTTCTCTTCGGCGTTTTAAAGATGGTTCAATGCCTTCTTGCTCCATAAACTTATTCAGTTTTGTTAAGCAATTTCGTTCTAGGTTTGGCATACCTGCCACCCCTGCAAGCTCTTTTGCAGTGAAGTACATCATGCAGCTCCTCTGCTATTCGCCTCTGGATAACGAGTAGGCCAAATATTCTCTGGCTCCATATCTAGCGCATCAGCAATGATGCGTTCGCCTTTAGGCCAAGGGGCGCGAAGAGCATTGTTTAACGTACCTCTGTGATAGCCATGCATTCGCGACAATTCTGCAATGCTTAAACCTTTCATCTTTAGGTGCGCAACAATCAGTGCTGAAGGCATATCTGATTTAATTTTCATCTTCTGTCCTTAATTTGGTACTATGCTGCGGTTATTACATGCACTAAATAACTGCACTTAGTTCATGTGTTTAAGTTTTGATCTAAACTTAGTTCTTGTTAACAACTAAATTTGGATCTTTTTCCTAAATTTAGTTCAGGACATATGGATGATGACTAAACGTAGATACAGCAATGGATTCGATGGAATATGACTAAAGACAATTCAAATTCTTCTATAGATCCAATAGTTATGGAGATAAACGGATCTTTAGCAGAACGATTAAGCAAGCTAATGAGAGGAAGAAGCGTTAGGCAAGCAGCAGAAGATTGGGGCATAGGTGCATCTACACTTAACGCATATATTAAGAATGGCTCTGTTCCAAATCTAAATATAGCGCACCAAATTTCGCTCAAAGAAGATGTCACGCTCCAATGGTTAGCAACTGGTGAGAAAATACAAGGCGATATAATTCAGGAACCACGTAGTGCCTATACGGCCCCTGATGCGTTTGCAGATTTCGTTTTGATACCAGGATATCGAATACAAGTCTCGGCAGGACAAGGCGCGTTAAACCCTGACCAGTTAGAACCGACCAGGTACTTAGCATTTAGGCGAAAGTGGTTGAAGTGGCGCGGATTCAGTGAGAAAGAACTTGCTATAGTATGGGCTAAGGGTGACAGCATGGAGCCAACCATACACAACAACGATACACTTGTTGTGCATACTGGCAGGAACGTACCCGCAGACGGGCACATATACATTTTCAGAAATGGTGATGAGCTTTTCGTTAAGAGGTACCAAAGTGCCCTAGGCACCTGGCGACTGATTAGCGATAACCCGATCTACGATAAGCTGGATATTCCGAAACACGAGCAGCACCAGTTTGAAGTAGTAGGCCAAGTGGTTCACATAGCCAAAGACATAGGCGATTAATTTAAACGTTTAAACGCGGTTTAAACGCCGTTTGCACAAACAGTCTCTGTGCTCATTTTGCTAGACGTATTTTCAAGATTTAAATAGGAATGCTCAAACCATAAAAGACCTGTCGAAAGACCAAATAACAAAAAAGGGGTTCAAGCTATTTCAGCCCAAACCCCTTATCATTCCTAGCTTTCCCAATCATTTGATCCCATTAGATCCCAAAATTTCCCGCCAAATCCCTATCTTTCTTTAAATTGCTCATTCTTCAAGTCTCTATACACCCGTGATTTGAAGTGAGAGTCTCTTATGCGACATATCCGAGCTAAAGCCGTTTGCCTGTTCCGACATAAACATCGAATTCTACTCGCCGAAGGGTATGACCCGATGAAGGATGAAAAATATGTCATTCCGGTCGGGGGTGGGATTGAATTTGGCGAGAAGTCTACAGATGCAGCTCGCAGAGAGACTTTCGAGGAGATCGGGGCGGAAATCGATAATCTGAAACTGCTGGGGATCAGTGAGAATATTTTTACATCCAATAGTACTGCAGGACATGAAATCGTGTTTGTCTACGAGGCAGAATTCAAAGATAGATCGTTTTATCAACGGGAACAAATTCCCGGGATTGAATCGAACGGCGCGCGGTTTATTGTCCGCTGGTTTGATGAGGATGATATTTTGAACGGCAGCCTGCCGTTTTATCCTGATGGCATCATTAACATGCTATAGCTGCGGTATTTCTAGCAAAATATTGATTCAAGGGGACTGATACCTGCTCAAACCCGCGACTGAGCCAAACGAAAACGAAGGGCATTCTTCACCCCAAGTTATTTGAAGACTTGCTTTGTCAAATTGGTGAGTCTTGACTGGGTGAGTGAAAATACAGTAGTCTTTGCCCATCACTTCTTGAGGAGATTACGCCAATATGAATCACTAAACCTGTCATCCATTTCTTATTTTATTTTTTTGGATTTACAGGGTTAGTAGGCGTAGCTCACTTTCCGATATTTCTGTGCAATTATATTTTGGTACTTGAACACTTGAATCAGAGCGTGTTTTTGCATGGATTTCATCTCTCATACTGACTAGCTACGGCTGTTGTCCCTGTCACACAGGAGGCAAATTATGCCAGTATTACAGGCTCACAATATTAGCCAAGTCTTTGATAACGGCGAAGTGCTGTTTCAACAATTATCATGCTCAATGAGTAGAAATCGAGTTGGGTTGGTTGGTCGTAATGGTATCGGCAAATCGATATTCGCTGCGATTTTAAGTGGTGAGCAACAACCGTCGAGTGGAACGGTCACGTATCCTCTGTCATGTGCGGTATATCGACAGCAACCAGCGCACTTGTTATCTGGTGGGCTTTCCATCGCACAGTTTTTGGGTAAAAACGATGTACTGAAAGCGTTGAAGCAAATTGAATCCGGGGATTGTTCAGCACATTGGTTAGACGTGATTGGGGAACAATGGGATTTATCCATGCGACTCACTCGGCAACTCAGAGAGATGGGATTACCCGCAGACCCCGATTTCCCCTGTGCTCAACTGAGCGGTGGACAATTGGCTCGGTTGCAGCTTTGGCAGTTGTTTGCAAGTGACGTTGAATTATTGATTCTCGATGAGCCTTCCAACCATCTTGACGCTCATGCAAAGCAGTGGTTAATCGAATCGATACGTGTTTTCGAAGGTGCGATTTTACTTATCAGCCATGAGCGATTGTTACTGCGTGAAATGGACGAAATTTGGCAGCTTTCAGGACAGGGGTTACACGTGTTTGGTGGGAACTACGATGTTTACGTTGAACATATGCGTACCGAGCAACAAGCCGTCGAGCGACAACTCGTGAGTGTGGATAAGCAGAAGAAAAAGTTGGCAGCACAAGCTCAGCGTAATCGAGAAAAGGCGGCTCAAAGAGCAGCGAAGGGAGACAAGTTGCGTAAAGCCGGTGGCCAGCCCAAAATCTTACTTGATTACAAGAAAGATAGCGCGACAGCGCGTACATCAAATCTCCATAAAAATGAGCAACTTCGCCAAGCACATTTAAATGAGAAAGAACAGGCGTTGAGAGCGAGGAAAGAACAAGTGAAACGCCAAAAACTCTATCTGTCTGACAACACAAGCCGATTGCATCAAGTGGTTTCGCTCCTGGAAGGGGTATTGTCTTTTGGGTGTCGTCAACCGATCACGCTTCAAATATATGCTAATGACAAGATTCATCTGACGGGCAAAAACGGGTGCGGTAAATCAACCTTGTTGAAAACCTTATTAGGAAAGTTCACGCTCCAGCAAGGGAAGCTGCACTTGAATACGTCATTGTATTATCTTGACCAGCATTTTGGTGCAGTTCAGCCTGAGTTGTCGATGCTGAATAATTTGATACAACAGTGTGAAGGGATAAAAGAGAGCGATGCCAGAACATTGCTAGCCGGGATTGGTTTTCGTCGTGATAGTGTATTTCGTCTTGGCTCCATGCTTAGCGGTGGAGAAAAAATGAAATTAGCGATGCTTATCGTCAGCCATCAACCTGAACAACCGATGTTACTTCTTGATGAGCCGGACAACCACCTTGATCTCGACTCTAAAATTATGCTGGCACAGGCGCTCCGAGATTACCGTGGTGGTTTCATTCTGGTTAGTCATGATGATGATTTTGCCAGTGAATCAGGAATTCAAAGACAAGTTACTTTGTAATGCGTCGGTATGATGATTGTTCTATATGTTCGTGTATTTATGGGGAGTTTTGTCTTTTCTCAGATATGAATAAAAAAACAGCGCGATTCGATTCGCGCTGTTTTTCGCTGAAAAAATGACGGCTTGGAAAATTAAACCGCGATTGCTTTCAATTGGTCTTTTGCGGCAGCAAGCCCTTGCTCTGCGGACTCTTCACCCATGTTCAGTGCTTCAGCATATGCAAACTCAACATCAGTCAGACCAAGGAAACCCAGAATTGTTTTGAGGTATGGAGTGACGTTATCAGTCGAACTGCCCTGATGAATCCCACCACGTGTGGTGATCACTACAACTTTTTTGTTCTCAAGCAAACCTTGCACACCGGTTTCTGTATATTGGAACGTCACACCAGCACGAGCAATCAGATCGAACCAATTTTTCAACTGAGTCGGGACGGTGAAGTTATACATTGGTGCTGCAATCACAATCTTATCTGCCGCTTTAATTTCAGCAATCAGTTGATCCGAAAGATTGACAACGGCTTGTTGTTCATCACTCAGGTCTTCAGTGGCACGCAATGCTGTGGCAACTGAGAAATCGAGTACAGGCAGCGGATTAGCCGCTAGATCACGGAGCGTTACTTGTGCATCGTTGAATTTTTCCAGATATGCATCAAGCAGTTTACTGGATTGAGAATATTCACCAAGAATACTAGATTTCAGAGCAAGAACATGAGACATAATAAATTCCTTGTTTAGTTGGAAATATGTGAACTGTAAACAGGAAAATATTTTAGTGACGCAAACAAGAATAAAGAAGTAGGAATATTCGCTTAACCTATTCGAAAATATTGAATTAATGTGCGGTACATGCCGGAGAAATGGAATGTTGCTCAGAAGAGAGTCACCTCATTGAATGAGGTGACTGTGACACGATAGTCAGGATGTTCGGATATGCTGCTGGTTTAAAGGTTTTCGTTTAACTCACTGACCGAGCGGGAAATATTCTCCGCACCCAGATAAATTTCATCAATCACGGTTGCGACCTGAGATATTTTATCCATACCTTCATCGGCAATCTGATTAACTTCAGACATCGCCGAAGTTGCCGAAAGCATCAGTTGATGGGTCTCACTGACGACTTTGGCGATTTCTTCCGTGGATTGAGCTGTCCGAGACGCAAGCTTGCGCACTTCATCAGCAACCACTGCAAATCCTCGTCCCTGTTCACCGGCACGAGCCGCCTCTATCGCAGCATTTAATGCGAGAAGGTTGGTTTGTTCTGCAATGCCCCGGATCGTATCGACAATTTCCTCGATACTTTTGGATTTATCATTCAGTGATTGAATTTTTTCTGAAGTCTCCTGAACCTGACTGGTGATTTTTTTAGAGACTTCGACAGCTTCATCAAGTTGATCCGCGCCTTGTTTTGCGATTTGGGATGTTTCCACGGCTGTACTGAAAGCTAACTCGGTAGACTCGGCAATCGCGATATTACGTTTTTCTTGCTGGGTAATATCAGATGCAAACTTAATGACTTTGGTCACTTTACCATTCGCATCAATAATCGGATTGTATGTTGCTTCTAACCAGACATGGTCGCCATGATTCGAAATCCGGAGAAACTTACCGGATTTAAAATGGCCTTGCCCCAGTTCTTGCCAGAAGTGCGGATTATTGCGGGTAAAAGTCTCATCACAGAATATCCGGTGATGTTTGCCTTTCAGCTGCTCTTGGGTATAGCCCATCGTCTGCATGAAATTTTTATTCGCACGAATAATTTGTCCGTCAGGCTCAAACTCAATAATTGCCAGTGAACGGTTCAAAGCATCGAGGATACTTTCTCTGGACTGATTTTCCTCATATTTATCCGTGATATCGTTGGCAATTTTCATAATCCGCACCACTTTATTGTCAATGGAGATCGGAAAGTAGGTCGCTTCTAGCCAGATATTTTGCCCACTTTTACTCTTTCGTTTGAATGTCCCTTGTTGTGACTGACCGGCTGCCAGATTTTTCCAGAATTGAGTATATTCTTGGCTGTGACGATAGTCATCGAAACAGAGCATAGAATGATGTTTGCCAAGGACTTCTTCTCGTTTGTAGCCTAACGTATTCAGAAAAATGTCATTGATATTTATCAGCTTGCCATCAATATCAAATTCAACTACGGCAACATGTTTTTCAATCGATGCTGTCGTGCCTTGTAACGTATTTAATTGTTGTTGTGTTTTTTGTAATTCAGATTTTAGTTGTCGGCTCATAAACATGAAAAAAATCCTTAATAATCATGGGCTAAAAATTAGCAAAGAATTCAGTACTCAATATGGTTACTGATACGAATAATTATAGAAGGTTATGGGTGGAAGTCTGCTTATTAAATAAAAAATTATGTATTCAATGTGGAGTAAATATCATTTCATTGTATTTTAGAAATCATATGTCATCCAAGCACAAGCTTTTGAAAAGTATGACATAGATGACAGGATAACGGCATAGAAAAGGCTTGGAATTGCTATTTTTTTTGAATAATATCAAAAATGTAGATTCGTTGTTCGCATCCGATTTAATCATCCTTTATATTTGAGCATTAGGGATTAGTTATTAATTCTATCACTAATGATATGCTACTTCGTCAATATGCTGACGATTAGGCAACATTCAAATCACATTCCCATGAAACAGCTAAACTGATTGATCATAAAATATATGTATATGTCTGTTTATCAGATAGTTAATGAGTTTGTATGAGCAAAGGGACTTGTATCAGCGATAAGAGCAGGTTAGGGTTAGAATGAGGATATTTTTTGACGCAGGCGATAATTGATGAAAACAAAGCCCTTAGAACATCTGCGGCACAGCTGTTCATCTCATCATGAAGAACAACGTATGGGACACTTTTTAACAGCATTTCAACCGATTGTGGATTGTCAGGAAAATGTAATAGTTGGCTATGAAGCACTGGTGCGGGGTCAGAATGATGAAGATGCCGATACAATCATTGCTTCGGTAAAAAAAGACAGTCGTTACGCATTTGATCAGATGTGCCGGGCTAGGGCGATCGAAAATGCGTCGCGTCTTGGCTTGGATCTGCTCCTGAGTATTAATTTTCTACCGAATGCAATCTTGCATCCTGAGCAATGTCTACAAGCAACACTGGAAGTTGCAGAACGCTTTAAATTTCCGACCGAGAATATCATTTTTGAATTTACCGAAGTTGAGGCGATTGAGGATATTACCGGGATGCTTGAAATTATCCGAACATACCAGAACTTGGGTTTTAAAACGGCAATTGATGATTTTGGTTCCGGATATTCGGGACTCGGATTACTTGCTGATTTGCAAACTGACATCGTCAAGTTAGATATGTCTCTGATTCGTCACATCCATCAAGATCCGGTTCGTCAGTGTATTTTGAAGCATTCGTTGAATATGATGAATGAGCTGAGTATTGATGTCATCGCGGAAGGGATTGAATCGAAAGAAGAAATGCTTTGGCTGAAGCATGCAGGCATCCGATTTATGCAAGGCTTTTATTTTGCAGAGCCCGAAATCAATCGGCTACCATTAGTCGACTCTCAGGTTTTTGTATGTGAATAGAAGTTTACCCGAGATAACGGCAGGACAATCTTGTGCAATGACCTGCCGTTTGATCGAAGTCGGTTATATCGATGGTTTAATTCGCTAGAAATACTTCGATAAATTCACGCTTCAGAATCGGATCCCGTCGCGCTTTTTTCAGTTGTTTCACCATATCTTTCACACAATTGAATAACACTTGATCCAGCATTTGTGCCCGATAATCTTCTTTGGCTTGATCGTCCATCGAAGCTGGTAAGTCCATCCCTGCAATTCCTTCCATCGTTTCAATACCGGCAAAAGCCTGACTGACCGATATCAGCGCGTGAAATTGTTCAAAATTGTCTAAAATATTTTGCGCACTCGCTGGCAGACTATTCCATGCCTCTCTGACGGTTTCTTCCGAGACTTCATGGATCGAAGCAATCATGGTAAACATTTCTTGAGGAACATCATCAAATAAAATGACCTGACGCAGTTCAGGAGAGAGTTCGTCAAGCTGAACCTGCGGTTCTTGGGATTGTGTCGTATCAGACATAAAAGGCACTCATCGGGTTAAAACACCCATGCTAAAAGGAAGTTTTTTCTTGTCAATTCATTCTGTATGCAGAATGAGACAGTTGTCAGTATTCTGAGTAAATTGAAAAGATTATCGCCTTATTTTTAGGCAAATACTTACGAGGACAGACACTTCAATATCGCTATTTTATCGGGTGAGATGGATAAGGTGGGTTGCACTGATCTTTTAGATTTTCTGATCCGCCAATGGTTACAACACCCGACAACACAGTCACTCAAAGCTGTTCTTGTAGTTTCTGTTGCGATTTATCATGGCACGCCGAATGACGAATCCCTCAATCAGTTTATTGTACATGTGCAATAATCATTAAAGATTACAGAAGTTCTTAGGGGCTGTTGACCTTTCGTGATGTTTTTTGCAGCAATTTGTCGTGCATTGAGTCAAGGCAGGTCATGTGAAGTGTAGCGCTCTACATGAACCATGACCTAACGCTGGATAAATGAGCGACAAATGCTGCCCAGAGGGTTCATCTGAACGAGTCTTGCTCTTTGTTACGGGTCATTTGCTTAGGATCGCTAAGCGGCATGCCCCGCGCCGCGATCAATACCCGTTCAGATTGAACAAAATTCAACCATGAAAGGTCAACAGCCCCTAGAGACACCAATAAAATGGGGACAGGCGAAAATGTCTGTCCCCATCTTGCTTTGCCAGCGTTGTATTATTCGATCAGTTTCGTTGTATTGGTATTGAGCTCGTCAGGATTGACGACTGGCCAGCCGTTCTCCCAGTTAACTTTCAGAATACGCAACTTTTGTACACCGTCATCTGCGGTCTCATAAGCATGAAGAACCATGTAATCTTGATGATCGAATGTATAAACAGAGTTATGGCCAAGTGCGGCCCAGTCCTGATTGCCTTCAATGACCAAAGAGCCGCCACCATTTAGCATTGAGACACCATGCTTATCGTAATAGGGGCCTTGGACATTCTGGCTTCGTCCGACCATCACCTTGTAGGTACTGTTCACACCGCGACAACAAAAATCAAATGAAACGAATAAATAGTAGTAACCATCCTTTTTAAAGATAAAGGGCGCTTCAACCGGGTTATCGGTGACTTCCGGACGGGCAGCGATATCAAACCATTCTTGCGGCTGCGCGAGAGTTTTCATATCTGAATTCAGTTTGACCAGTTTCAGGCCACTCCAGAATGATCCGAAACTCATCCAAGGATTGCCATTGTCATCTTCGACGATGGCCGGGTCGATAGCATTCCAGTTATCGCGTTCCGGAACCGATTGGATCACGATACCCTGATCTTGCCAGTGATAATCTGGTGAATCCGGATTGAGTGTGGTGTTGACAGTGACACCGATAGCGGAGGTATTTTTACCGAATGCTGAAACCGAATAATACAGATAGAATTTACTATTTTTCTTGTAGATCTCGGGTGCCCAGAGATGACCATTAAATCCCGGGGCGACTGATTTTGCCCACGTGGGCTCGCTGCTGAATACGCGATCAGCATACTGCCAGTGAATTTTGTCTGTAGATGAGTACATGGTGATACCCGGGCCGGTACTGAATACATAGTAGATACCGTTTTCGCGTGCCATTACTGGGTCATGTACTTCGACTTGTGCAGCGTATGTATTCGACAGTATGCCTAAGCCAAGTAGTAATATGGCAACCTGTATGATTTTTCTCATGGTGGTCCTTTTAAGTCAGTCATTGAAATATCAATTCTATATGAATTTGATTTTATATTTATTGAGACTCATCTAGTTATAGGATTTATAAGGACAGGCACTTTAAGCGGGCACTTTAAGCGTTTTTCAACGGATAAGAGAAAGGAGGGTTGCCCCTCCTTTCTCTGATTATCTGCTTAATTTCGGTTGGGTAAAACCACCATAAACATCGAGACGGCGATGACGTAAGTTCGTCACGGATCCTTCGGTATTCAGCTGTTTTAATTTATCGAGATCAACATCGGCAAAGATGATCATCTCGGTGTTCGGACTTGCTTCGGCGATGGTTGCATCGTGTGGGAAGAAGATATCGGATGGTGAGAATACCGCAGATTGTGCATATTGAATATCGACATTGTCCACACGTGGTAAGTTACCAACACTGCCACCAATTGCGACATAACACTCATTTTCAATAGCTCTTGACTGCGAACAGAGACGGACGCGTTGATAGCCATTTTTGGTGTCGGTCCAAAACGGTACAAACATGATTTGTACATCTTTTTCTGCCATCATTCGTCCAAGCTCAGGGAACTCACTATCGTAACAGATAAGGATGCCAACGCGTCCCGCATCGGTTTCGAATACGCCAATTTCATTCCCACCGTCGATGACCCAGTCGCGTTGTTCGTGTGGGGTGATATGGATCTTCAACTGTTCATCAATCATGCCATCACGATGAAGCAGATAAGAAACATTGTACAACTTGCCATCTCGTTCCTCAGGCATGCTCCCGGCGATAATATTGATGTTATATGTGATGGCAAGCTCGGAAAAGCGCTGTTTAATCGCGTGACTAAAAGATGCAAGATAGCGAATCGCTTCGACGGAGGTTTGATCGTGCTGAAGACCCATGAGTGGTGCATTGAAAAACTCAGGGAAGAGCGCAAAGTCGGCTTTGTAGTTCGATAATGAGCTAATAAAGAACTCGGATTGCTCAAGTAAATCTTCCAGACTTGTAACTTGACGCATTTGCCATTGAACGATGCCAATACGAACCAGCGTTTTATCAAGTTCATGGATGGATGATTGGTCTTCTTCATAAAAGAAGTTATCCCACTCAAGGAGTGTTGCGTAGCCCTGAGACTTATCATCTTCCGGTAGATAGTGACGCATAATCCGTTTGACATCAAAGTCATTGGCAAGCTGGAAAGAGAGGATTGGGTCATGAATTTTCTTACGTTTAACCTGCTCAATGTATTCAGTGACTTTCAGTTCATCAGACAGTTTGTGATAGCCCGTGATCCGGCCTCCGGTCAGAATGGCTTTCAGATTTTCACTTTGACACAGTTCTTTGCGGGCATGATATAAACGGCGACCTAAACGCATGCCGCGATAGTCAGGATGAACGAAGACATCGAGCCCATACATTGCATCACCATGCGGGTTATGCTGAAT
Organism: Vibrio gazogenes; assembly: GCF_023920225.1. NCBI lineage: Bacteria > Pseudomonadati > Pseudomonadota > Gammaproteobacteria > Vibrionales > Vibrionaceae > Vibrio > Vibrio gazogenes. Next base: position 694,131 of record NZ_CP092588.1, on the reverse strand, counting down.
GACATTTTTTTCGTCAACAATGTCGGTGTAAACATGGGGCAGTGAGTAACGGTTGTAATCAACTTTGATCGTCAGTGCTGCGGCAACAATTTTTCCGTTGTCTTCAATACAGATCTGTCCATCTGGAAATTGGTGAATCAGATCCATAATAGTCATTTTTGGCCATGCCCCACCTACATCAGGAAAGACGAGATCCATGAGCTCGGCGAGCCCATCGTAATCACTCTTTTCAATCACACGTAACGTCAGTCGTGGGTTGGACTTTTTCATAAGTACCTCTGGATTTTTTCTATTTGATTATAAATTGGGTTTGCCTAACGTAATGTTACGGTGGGAAGTTTGCATTAGTGTACCATACTTAACCTAGTAAAAGAGTCGGGTATTGGTTAGGCGTTTGTGATCAATTACTTTACTCATAAAGCGCCTGTTGTGTCCAACGAAGTTATGAAGACAAATTATGAGAACAGACACTTTAAATTATGAGGACAGACACTTTAGCGGACTCTTCGGGAGTTCAAGACGTTATAAGGACAGACACTTTAGTGGGTTCTTCGGGAATTCATAACAGCTATGGAAAGTTATCGGAATAGAGGGGCAGTGCTTTTTATTTCTGCATGATCTGAATTGCGAGTTTTTTGTACTCATATCCATTGGATCATCAGCATCTCAATATCCCGGTATAAATCCAATACCGGGATATTCGAATCATGGCAGAGAATAATAAACTCATCGGGATGAATCTATCAGGTAAATATTATCTCAATTTTATGGTGATATTTTCTTACTTGATGATTCGTGCTCTGAAAGAACGCCCTTTGATTTTGCCATTTTCTAACTTTTTCACTGCTTTCTTGCCGACACTTTTGTGTACAGCTACATAAGCCCGCATATCGAAGAGATTAATTTTTCCAACTTGTTTCCCTTCAATGCCTTGCTGACCGGTGAGGGCGCCGAGAATATCGCCGGCACGGACTTTTTGTTTCTTACCACCGGAAATCTCAATGGTAACCATCTGGGGTTGAAATGGTGAGCGGTTGAGTACCTCGTCAGTCGGTAGTGCAACCGGATCAATCGGTGTATTCATGTATTCGTCGATCTGAGCAACCCGAATGCCTTCGTTGGCGCTGAATAAACTACATGCCATGCCTTTGCTGCCTGCTCTGCCTGTCCGCCCGATTCGGTGAACATGGACTTCAGGGTCACGTGACAGGCGGTAGTTAATGACCATGTCGAGTTGGTCAACATCCAGACCACGCGCCGCGACGTCGGTTGCAATGAGAATCGACACACTTTTATTGGCAAACTGAACTAACGATTGATTTCGCTCCCGCTGTTCCAGATCGCCATGTAAGTCGATGACACTGAAACCGTCGTGGTCGAGAGTATCCGCAATCTCTTGAACCTCACGTTTGGTATTGCAGAAAATAACCGTCGATTCCGGTTGATGAGCAAGTAGCAGCTTTTTTAGAGCCTGTAAGCGATCTTCATCCCCACCGACTTGATAGAATGCCTGATGAATGGAGGTATTATCATGGGTCGATTCGACTTTGATCCACTCTGGTGCGTGCATGATCCGCTGCGCAATTGACTGAATCTGCGTCGGAAATGTGGCACTGAACAGCAATGTTTGTCGTTGAGACGGCACGTGGTCAATAATCGCATCCAGCGCGTCTTGAAAGCCCATTTCCAGCATCCGATCTGCTTCATCCAAGACCAAGGTATTTAATTCTGATAAGTCGATGCGCCCCTTTTGTAAATGGTCGAGCATGCGTCCCGGAGTGCCAACCAAAATATGCGCGCCGTGAGCGAGAGAGCCGATTTGTGGTCCCATCGGCATGCCACCGCAGAGCGTCAGCACTTTAATATTGTGTACGGTTTTTGCCAGTGAACGGATTTCATTGGCAACTTGATCCGCCAATTCGCGAGTAGGACACAGAACCAGTGACTGTACGCGAAAGCGTTTCACATTCAGATTATGTAATAAGCTGAGGCCAAATGCTGCGGTTTTGCCCGATCCGGTTTTTCCTTGTCCGATAATATCTTTTCCCTGAAGCAGAAAAGGCAGACTTTGCGCTTGAATCGGCGTCATATGGGTATAGCCAAGGGTGTCAAGGCTCTGCAACAGTTCCGGAGATAAAGGCAGAGAAGAAAAAGGTAACTGGCTCACAGGGCATTCCTCATATAAGTTGAAACTGGGTCGCTGATGGTTAATGGCACGATCGGTTGAAACGTTGGATTGAATATCAGTTGCACTGTTTAAGCATCCGTCCGTTTATGTTTAGGCACATAGTTTAGAATAGAGATAGGGACCGGTTTTTTTGGTTCGAACCCGGCAACGTCTCTGCGCTCGATTAAGTGACCGAGACGGCTTTCAATCATGCACAAATTTTTAAAATTGTCTTTAGACACAAAAGAAATAGCCTCACCGGATGCATTGGCTCTTCCGGTCCGGCCGATGCGGTGAACGTATTCATCCGCAGGGAAAGGTAGATCGTAGTTGATGACTCGTTGCAGTGAATCAATATCGATGCCTCGTGCTGCCACACCGGTTGCTACCATATATTTGATTTGGCCGTTTTTAAAGTTTTCCAGCAGTTTGGCTCGGATGGCCTGACTACGACCGCTATGAAAAGCTTCGGCTTGAATGCCTCGTTTTTCCAACTGAGCCACCAGTTTGGCGGCACCATGTTTGGTTTCAATAAAGATCAGTGCTTGATCCCATTGGTTTTCTTGAATCAGATGGGCCAGCAGCGCTGATTTTTTGTCTTTATCAACAGTGATTAGCCACTGTTCGATATTGGGCTTGGAAGCCTGATTTGCTGCGATGCTAATTTCGTGCGGATGATGGACGGCGGTCTTGGCGAGATCGCGGACTTTGTGGGATAACGTCGCAGAGAATAATAAGTGTTGAATATTTTCTGGCAGCCGATCAAGAATTTTATTGAGATCGTCGATAAATCCCATATCCAGCATTCGGTCTGCTTCATCAAGGACTAACACTTCGACTTCTTCGAAGTACACTGCCCGTTGGTGATACAGATCGAGGAGTCGTCCTGGTGTCGCCACCAGTATATCAACACCTTCAATGAGGCGTTGTTTCTGTGGTTTGTCATCAACACCGCCATAAACTGCAAGTGATGTCAGGGGGAGATATTTGCCATATTGGGTAATTTTCTCCGCGACCTGTATTGCCAGCTCACGAGTAGGGACCAAGACCAAAGCCCGAATGCGTTTTTTTCGCTGAGTTTGTCCTTGGGCGAGTTTGTTTAATATTGGGAGAACAAAACCTGCTGTTTTACCGGTGCCGGTTTGGGCCGCAGCAATGAGGTCATTTTCCTGTAGGATCACAGGAATAGCCTGACTCTGAATCGTCGTTGGCTGATGATACCCAAGCTCACTAATCGCTTGAAGTAGGGGCGTGCTGAGTCCGAGTTTCGCGAATGACATAGTGACCTCTGGTGATTTTGGCGCGGCTGAATGAACAAAACGCGCGATTCTAGCACGAACTCGGTCTTGATGAGAGCTTTATCTATTCGGTGAGGTGAGAAAGAAAGTTGCCGCTTTATACATCAGTATCAGCGGCATTTTCTTGGTGGCTTTTTAGTGGGTAGCAGCACCGTATTTTAAAGAACAGGTAAATGCACGATGCTTGGTATACTTTGCATTCTTTATATCGGCTTCAGGCGGACGTTCATTTCTTAAATCAAAATTCAGTTCACTCGTAACAATGGCCACGCTACTCCCTTGATAAGATAGAGAAATCAAATAGTATTTTACGAAATTGAGTTCGTAAGATGTGATTTTTTGTTTCAATATCGTATAGGCGAAAGATTGATTGTTGGCGCAATGAATGCTGGTTTCATTGAGTCGCTCAACTTTGCTGCCCCAACGCTCTTCTGTGGCATTTATTACTCGCTTTAAGTTGTCATTTTTAAATCGTAAAAATTGTTTGTCAGTGAGAGGAGGAAGGTGCTTATAGTTCACCACTTCAGCAGAATAAAGGTGACTGTCATAAGGCGTTTTAAATCCGACATAAGTATCCATTTGGTCTGGTGTATTTTCAGTATGCTCTTTCACTTGCGTGTAGGTCCACTCCCCATGATCTTCTGTAGCGGGTGCTGTGATTGTTAAGTCACCTTGTGGTGAGGTATACGTTAAGCCTTCTAATTTCCCATGCAATATTTTGGGTGCTGGTAACAATCCACCAACTGTTCCACTGGAACATGCAGTGATCAGTGTCGACAATAGAATAATACTTAATTTTTGAGACATAACTTCCCTTACAGCCTGAACGTGTTAAAGGTACTGACACTGAGTACAAAATGACGATAGTTGTCTGGTTTATCAACCAAATGTTATAAGTAGCCGATGAAAATGCGCAGCATGTCATGTACTTGCTGCTAGTTATTGGACGTGTCCTCGAATAAGCAAATGTACTGGTGATGGACGGATATAATCAATGAGTTTGACATGCGCATCGGTTGGTGACTGTCGATTGATCGGGAGGGAGTAATAAGTCAGAGAGATTGGTTAGGTTGTCTGCACCCAAACCACATTTTCATCTGGATTTGGCACTTCAAATTTAGACCAGAATAAATCCAACATTTCCGGGGTCATTTCGTAAGATTTTCCTTCTCGTTCCGAATTACGAGCAAGTGCCCGCTGTTTGCAGATATCAAAGCTGACATCCAAGTAGTGAATTTCATGATCCACTCCGATACTGGATGCCCAGTTTCTAAAAGCTTGGCGTTCAGAACTGGTCCAAAGTCCAAAGTCGAAAATGACTGGCGTACCCAAGGAGAAAAGCTGTAATGCTGCGTCTTCGAATAGCCCTTTTAGCGTTGACAGACGATGGTCAAACACATCCCGTTCCATGTGCTCGCCATATAGCGGGAGCATCCATTCATCGATAGAAAAGCGAAACGCACCACACTTTTCCGCCAGTGTTTTCGCATATGTTGTCTTTCCTGAGCCAATAAAGCCACATATGGCATAAATCTTAGTCATAAAATTATCGTTCCATCATTTAAGTTCATCATCAGTATAGATATCAAGTAAGGTATTAAAATCCTTAGGGGCTGTTGACCTTTCGTGATGTTTTTTGCAGCAATTTGTCGTGCATTGAGTCAAGGCAGGTCATGTGAAGTGTAGCGCTCTACATGAACCATGACCTAACGCTGGATAAATGAGCGACAAATGCTGCCCAGAGGGTTCATCTGAACGAGTCTTGCTCTTTGTTACGGGTCATTTGCTTAGGATAGCTAAGCGGCATGCCCCGCGCCGCGATCAATACCCGTTCAGATTGAACAAAATTCAACCACGAAAGGTCAACAGCCCCTAGTAACAATGGCCTGATCGGCTTGTTTAATTTGTTCAATGATTGGGTGATTCATGATTTTCCTATGGATAATCGCATTATTCTACAGAGAGTATCGGCAATGTTCACGTCACAGATATAAATAAATGACATGATCATCCGGATTGGTCATCCGAATTTTCTGTTCGTAAATAGAAATATTGATATGCGCATAAGTGCTTATTTATTTTGGCATTGAAAACAACACCCAGTGATTTATGCTTACTCATATACCATTTATGGAAAATATGATTCTATTTTTGGCTTTATTGGCGAGCTTGTCGTGAAATCGCATAAAACGTCAATCAATATTCAACAACTAGCATGAAATGTAGCAAAATGAGTATTTGATAAAAAATGGCGATGAACTGCTGTTTATTGACCCTGGTCATTGCTAAGGAGTATTTTTGATGTATTCAAATCAGGCTTTTCTTATCAACATGAATCTGACTCCCTAAAAATATCTGCATCGCTTCCGGTGAAACTAAGCTGACATTTGTCGTTTTTAGTCATTTGGCGGTTTTTGAGACTGTTATCATTTAGATATTCTCGGTGCGTGTTCGTTGGTTTGTTAATAAGAGAATCGATATTTTTATCTATCTCGTCTTTATTGATGACTTGTGTGATGGGATAGATGCCTGATTGACTGACCGGATACGGATGGATGATTCGTATGATGGCATTGCATTGGCGGATGTTTTCTGAACATCAAGAATAAGAAGAGAAGCAAATGAGTTATAAAAAATATTCAGGTTCTGCCGGTGGGTGGGGTGCTTTAAAAGCGACGACTCAGCATTTGTTCAAAAGTGAGAATGTAGCAAAGAATATATCCAATTTACTGAGTACCAACCAAGATCACGGGTTTGACTGTCCGGGATGTGCCTGGGGAGAGAAAGGTGTACCGGGACGTTTTCGTTTTTGTGAAAACGGCGCAAAAGCCGTCAACTGGGAAGCGACATCTCGCCGAGTCGGCCGGGAGTTTTTTGCACAATATTCTGTAGAATGGTTGAACAAACAGACGGACTATTTTCTCGAATATCAGGGGCGTCTTAGCGAGCCGATGAGTTATAACCCAGAAACGGATCACTACGAGCCGATCTGTTGGGACGATGCCTACGAGATGATCGCCAGTTATCTAAATTTGCTTAATGACCCCAATCAGGCTGAATTTTATACATCAGGACGAACCAGTAATGAGGCCGCTTTTGTTTATCAACTATTGGTTCGCCGCTTTGGCACCAATAACTTTCCTGATTGTTCCAATATGTGTCATGAAGCAACCAGTTATGCGCTGGGGAAAAGTATTGGTATTGGTAAAGGTACGGTGACCATCGATGATTTTGGAAAAGCGGATGCAATTTTCTTATTCGGACAAAACCCGGGAACAAACCATCCCCGGATGCTTGAAACATTGAGTGATGCCTACCGACGCGGCGCCAAAGTCGTTGCTTTCAACAATCTGAAAGAGCGAGGGTTAGAGCGTTTTACCAATCCGCAACACTCGCTCGAAATGATCAGTAATAGTTCGACACCGACAACCAGCCACTATTTCATGCCGAAATTGGGGGGCGATATGGCTGTCGTCCGCGGCATCGTCAAGGTGCTGCTGGGGTATCATCAGGCAGCCGTACAACGTGGTGAGTCGGTTTTTGATTTAGCGTTTATAGAGCAGCATACGCAAGGGTTATCTGCATACCTTGAACAGGTTGAAGCCACGCCTTGGGCGGCGATTATTCAGCAATCGGGTCTGACTCAGGATGAAATCATTCAAGTTGCCGATATTTATCTTCATGCGGAACGACGGATTGTGACCTGGGCGATGGGAATTACTCAGCATAAACATTCGGTTGCAATTATCGAAGAGCTTGTCAATTTGCAGTTGCTGTTCGGTCAAATAGGCAAGCCGGGCGCGGGATTGTGTCCGGTTCGTGGACATTCGAATGTGCAGGGGGATCGGACCGTTGGTATCAATGACCATCCGCCGCAAGCGTTGTTAAATAATATCGAGAAAGTATTCGGGTTTCACCCGCCACAAGCGCATGGACATAATGTTCATCATGCATTACAAGCGATGGCGCGTGGTGACAGTAAAGTGTTTATCGGTTTGGGAGGCAATTTGGTTGCGGCTGCACCGGATACAGCCCGGGTTGCACAGGCGATGGGTCAATGTGAATTGACTGTCCACATTGCGACGAAGCTAAACCGAAGTCATGTGAATCCCGGTAAAGCGTCGCTGATTTTACCGTGCCTAGGTCGAACCGATATTGATATGCAGGCCAGTGGTGAACAGCGGGTGACGGTCGAGGATTCGTTCTCCATGGTTCATGCTTCATCGGGGCGTGTGGACATGAGTGAGGAGTCGATTCGTTCCGAAGTCGCCATTATCGTTGGTATCGCCAAAGCAACGCTGGGGGCATATAACCCCGTCGACTGGCAATCTCTGGCGGATAACTATGATCGTATCCGTGATTTGATTGAGCAAACAATTCCCGGCTTTGACAATTTCAATCAGCGCCTCGATATACCGGGCGGGTTTTACTTGGGAAATAGTGCCAGAGAGCTGAACTGGAAAACCGTTTCGGGAAAAGCGGAGATTACTGCCAATCGACTACCGCAGCATATATTGTCGTTTGACCCGCAAAGTATGACGGATAAACCCGTCTTTATTCTTCAGACGATGCGCTCACACGATCAGTACAATACGACAGTGTATGGGTATGATGATCGTTATCGAGGAGTTCGGGGAGAGCGGCAGGTGATTTTCCTGAATCCGAAAGATATAGAATTACTGGGATTAAAACCGGAAGAGCGGGTCGATATTGAGACGATTTGGACAGATGATGTTCAACGGAAGATCTATAACTTTAAAGTTGTCCCGTATCAAATCCCGCAGGGAAATGTGGCTGCATATTTTCCGGAAGCGAATGCATTGATTCCACTTGACAGTAAAGGGGACTGGAGTGATACACCCACATCGAAAATGGTGGCGGTGGTGCTGGTTCCGACGCAGAATCAACCCTTATTGATCCAATAATCGTCATTCTATGATCCAAGTGTGGTGATGTTGATTGCTTGAAACTGAACAGGGGCAGATGATATCTGCCCCTGTTGTATTTTGGTCGTGTATTTCAGCACCGTTACTTTAAGTACCCTAGTTACTTTAAGCACAATCCGAATGCGGCAATAAAGACTTATCGACATGATACTCGGTCGCATAGTGGCGGAGTTTACAATCATTCCCATCCGGACAGCCACAACTTAAACAGCGCCGGGCTTCGTTCATGGCGACCTGATCCGTGAAGCCTGTTTCGACTTCTTTAAAGTTATGCTGACGCTCTGCTAATGTCAGTTCCGGCATTTTGGCTCTCAGAATGTGTTGCATTGCCTGTGCCAGCGCCTGATCCCGTTGTTCCTGAGTATCACCCTGCACGATTGAACGGAGTTCGTTTTTGAGTTTCTTAATATGTTCAGGCCGAATCAGGTGACTTCTGGTGATGTTTCTTTCCCGGAAGGACTCGGTGTATAGCTTTTCCATATCACCGCCGAGAAAGCAGTCAATACCGTATGCCGCTTTGCGACCATCTGCGACGGCTTCGACAGCGGTCGCCGGGCCTCGGCGAAAATCACCGATTGCAAAAATATTGCGTGAACCAGAGAACATATTGTCTTCATTCACATCAATGGTCTGATATCGGCTGAGTGGCAGTGTGATGTCGTCATCATCGAGAAAACTGACATCCGTTTGCTGTGAAATTGCTGAAATAACGGTGTCGAAGGATTCCGTGATGTACTCACCGGTCGGTTGAGGGCGTCTGCGTCCGGAGGCATCAGGTTCGCCTAAGGCCATTTTTTCCAGTTTGACCTGACAAACCCGGCCATGTTGATCTGCGATATTCTCGGCAGGATTGGTCAGGAAATAAAATTGAACACCTTCATGTTCTGCTTCTTCAATTTCATAATCTTCGGCCGGCATTTCTTCTCGGGAGCGACGGTAAATAATCGTTGCCTGTGCCCCGAGGCGCAAAGCGGTCCGGGCGCAGTCAATAGCCGTATTGCCGCCACCAATGACAGCAACGTTCTGACCGACGGTACACCGTTGATCGAGCATGTGATCTTTCAGGAAATCCACACCGAGATAACAGCCATCGAGGTCACTGCCGGGGTAAGCCATACCGCTGGCTTGCGATGCGCCGATGGCCAGACAAACTGCATCATAGTCATCGCTCAGTGACGAGAGTAAGAAGTCTTTACCGAGTCGCTGATTGGTTTTGATTGTCATGCCATGACGACACATCAATTCAATTTCTTGGTCAAGAATTGCTTTCGGCAGCCGGTATTCGGGAATACCATAGCGAAGCCATCCACCAGCTTGGGGCATCGCTTCCAAGATTGTGACATCATAACCTTCGTTCGTGAGGAAATAACCGCAACTGAGCCCTCCCGGTCCGGCACCGACAATCACTACTTTTTTATGTTTTTCCGCTTTTCTTTCTGGCAGATAAGACTGAAACGCGGCCAGATCATGATCGGCTGCGTGGCGTTTTAACTGACGGATTGCCAGTGGCTCATCTAATTGTTGACGCTGACATCCGGATTCACAGAAAGCCGGACAGACCCGGCCAATTGACAGTGGCATGGGTAGTGTTTTTTTGATGACGGCAATCGCTTGCTGATAGTTACCCTGTGCGATGAATGCCAGATATTGCTGAATATCGACATGGGCGGGGCAGGCGGTTTGACAAGGCGGTTCACTACAGATGATATTCGGTTGAGAAAGAATGTCCTGAAGGTGTTTTTTTCTGCGTTCTGAAAGGTGATTGGACGTCGTGGTTACCACCATGCCTTCTACTGGCATTTGCTGACAGGCAGGGACGATACCTGTACCGAGAATGTCAACTTCGCAGAGTTTACAGTGTTGATGAATACTGTCAGCAGCATCGGTATCACAGAGTGAAGGCAGAGGAACACCACAGGTTCTTGTTGCATTGAGTAGTGTTTGATTCGGATCGACTGTATACGTTGATCCATCGATCATAATATTCACCATGATGATTCTCCATTGTTTCTGATAACCAGTATTCCTGATTTATCAGAGCTTCTGATATCCAGCTCGTAAACAGTGTGATCGTCCTGATGCACTCCCCATACTTTCAATGACTCAGTATGACTGAATCATTGAAAGTATGCTCGCATTTTGGTGTATTTTTGAGATGAGTATCGGTGATAATTTTTAATTGAAATGAACGAAATCAAATCTATCGCTTCACTGGATAATTCATCAGCATGATAATATCTATATGAAATTATTCATGAAATATACAATGACCACACAGTTAGTCTGTTTTTACGTATGCTATTTCATTTCAGGGATACGCACAAGTGTGAATATGGATGGACTGTCAGCCGTGATCATTGGACATCGATCACAGCTAAACGAAAACAGGGCTGCATCTGCGGATAAACAAACTTATCGTTCAGTTAATTTGCGTAGCCGCTCCCGATGGCTCGGAAAGGCATTTTCAATCCCAGAGCGGGTACCTGTAAGCCAACCCATGCCGGAAATGTATTACTGTTCGGTCCGGGGAAGAGCGTGTATTCATCTGCCCACGGGTAAAATTCAATGGCAGCCGCAATTTCAGGGATCAACTGGCTCGCTTTTTTACCTTGGATAGACAACACTTTTTCTGGTTTGGCTCCATACCAGTAGCGATCCGGATGTTTGGTTTGATATTCGGTCAGAACCGAACGCCCTTGTTTGAGTCGCCAACCGATCACTTCGTAAACCGTATATACAGGCGCATTTTCCGGTTTCAGTGCAATCCAAGTGTGTACGGCAAACCAACCGCGCCAGCCGAACGCATCGGCGGCATACACTTCAATCACGGCACCTTTCTCTTGCTCCGGCTCTGGGGCTATGCCTGCGGGTTCACGACTTGCGGTACGCCAGTCCCCACCACTGCAACTCATCATTCCGATCATCACAAACACAATTAAAAGAGACCTAAACATGGCAGAACTTTCCTTATGCTGTATATGATTGATTCATACGCTACTATAGACAATTCAGAAGCAAAAGACATACCTAGTCTGTCTTGCGGGCAAAATGATATGGATTAAAAGGATGTTGACTCGCTCGAAAAGCTTGAAAGGACAGACACTTGGAAAGAAGCACTAAAGGGACAGACGACTCAGGGTGTAAGGGACAGGCAAAGAAAGTTCTGACCAAGAAGGTTAGAGATGGCAAATTGAAAGGACAGGCACTTGAAGAGAAGTATTAAAGGGACAGACAATGGAGGAGAGAGGAAATGGAACAATAGAAGCGGACGCTTTTAGCGCCCGCTTGGCAGGTTATCCCTGATGACGAATCAGGTAATCAAATGCCCCCAGACTGGCTTTCGCCCCTTCGCCCATGGCGATAATGATCTGTTTATAAGGGACAGTCGTCGCATCTCCGGCAGCAAATACCCCCGACATGCTGGTGTCACCCCGGCTACCGACTTCGATTTCGCCTCTTGGTGAGAGTGTCACATCTGAATCTTTCAGCCATTCGGTATTGGGAACCAAACCAATCTGCACAAAAATACCGGACAACAGCAGAGTATGGATTTCATCAGTATGACGATCTTTATATTTAAGACCGGTCACCCGTTTCCCATCGCCGATCACTTCGATCGTCTGTGCCATGGTGATGATATCAATATTCGGCAGAGAGTTTGCTTTATCAATCAGCACTTGGTCTGCACGAAGTACATCGGCAAATTCAAGGACCGTAACGTGTTCGACAATCCCGGCTAAATCAATCGCAGCTTCAATCCCGGAGTTGCCGCCACCGATAACGGCTGTTTTCTTGCCTTTAAACAGCGGGCCGTCACAGTGAGGACAGTAAGCCACCCCTTTATTGCGGTATTCATGTTCACCGGGAACATTCATCTCTCTCCAGCGTGCGCCCGGACTGAGGATGATACTTTTACTCTTGAGTGTCGCACCGCTTTCAAGATTGACGTGAATGTATCCATCTTCGGTATAGGCAGCACCCATCAGCCGGTCGGCTTGCTGATCTGTGATGATATCTACATCATATTCTTTGAGATGCTCACCCAAATCGGCTGCCAGTTTCGGTCCTTCAGTTCTTTTGACGGAGATAAAGTTTTCAATCGCCATCGTGTCCATCACTTGACCACCGAGACGTTTTGCAACGATACCGGTTCGGATGCCTTTACGAGCGGCATAAACAGCCGCAGCGCCACCGGCTGGTCCACCACCGACGACCAATACATCGTATGGGTCTTTCTCATTAATATTGGCTGCTGCTCTTTCCGCTGCACCATCATCAATTTTGGTTAAGATCTCTGCCAGTGACATCCGGCCTTGGCCGAATAACTCACCATTCACAAACACGCTTGGCACTGCCAGAATATCACGTTGTTTGACTTCATCTTGGAATAGGGCGCCATCAATCATGGTGACACGAATGTCTGGGTTGATTGCTGCCATCATGTTGAAAGCCTGAACTACATCGGGACAGTTCTGGCATGAGAGCGAAATAAAGATCTCCACATCCAGTTTTTTATGCAGGCTGGCAATTTGTGTGATGGTTTCATCTTCAAGTTTTATCGGATGACCGCCCGAGTGGAGCAGTGCTAAAACCAATGAGGTAAACTCGTGTCCCATCGGCACACCGGCAAAACGCAATTGTGTACCTTTTTCCGGATTAGTGACCGCCATGACAGGTTTACGTGCACTGGCCGCATTATCATGCACTATCGAGACATGATCGCTTAATGTTTCGATCTCTTCAGCCAATGAAAGAATTTCTTGGGATGCTTTACTTTCATCTAGACTGACCACTAAGCGGACATCTTCTTTTAAGTTTGTGAGATATTGTTTTAATTGTTGTTTGATCGCTTGGTCTAGCATGTTTCGATTACACCTTGTCTTTAGATGGATAAATAAAGAGAGTGACCACTCTAGATAATAAGATATAAGGGGAGAGCAAGCCGGGTGCGTTGGTCGTATGGTACATCCGACTCACTCTCAAATTAAAAAATCCGAATCAGAAAATCGTTAGATTTTGCCGACAAGATCCAGTGAAGGAGCTAGTGTTTCTTCACCTTCTTTCCATTTTGCCGGGCAAACTTCGCCTGGGTGTGCTGCAACATATTGTGCTGCTTTGACTTTTCTCAGCAGGTCTTCAGCGTCACGACCAATCCCTTCAGCAGTAATTTCCATGGCCTGAATGACACCTTCAGGATCGATGAGGAATGTTGCACGGTCTGCAAGGCCTTGACCTTCACGCATGACACCGAAGTTGTTAGTGATGTTACCGGTTTGGTCGCCAAGCATGTAATACTGAATTTTGCCAATCGTGTCAGAGCTGTCATGCCATGCTTTGTGTGTGAAGTGTGTGTCAGTTGAAACGGAGAATACTTCAACGCCACGCTCTTGAAGCTCAGCATAATGATCGGCAAGATCACCTAATTCTGTTGGGCAAACGAATGTGAAATCAGCAGGATAGAAGAAAAATACTGCCCATTTGCCTTCGACGCTTTTTTCTGTGACTTCAACAAATTCACCGTTTTTATAAGCGGTTGCACTAAATGGTTTGATTTTTGTATTGATCATGATTTTTTACTTTCCTTTCAGTTGGTTATCTTTGCAATATCTTGCCTTCGAGATGTATATTCGCACTGCCGCGCCACAAAATAAAATCACTTGTAGCTATTCATTTGATAGGAAAAATCTATTTTATCGAAACCGAGATAATTGCCGGCTATCACATGCGTGATTGAGCGCTATGGTAGACGGGGAGCCTTTTATGTGGCGATAAAAGTCTAATCCACACCACAGAAAATACTTTCTTGACAGTGATCAGTCGTGACCTGACTGAATGGTGTCGTATACAAACATCTATTGTGAATTCACGCTCGTTAACGTGGCAGGCGCAGTACAATAATAATTCGCTTAAGGAGAACAGAATGTGCAATTCCAGTAATCACGGTGTTGTATATAAAGGACCGGGACAAGTCGCAGTTGAATCGATCGCTTTTCCGGAGTTGGCTCTGGGGAAAAGGAAGTGTAATCACGGCGTTATCCTGAAGGTTCTGACCACCAATATTTGTGGGAGTGACCAGCACATGGTCCGTGGACGGACAACCGCACCGGCAGGGCTTGTTTTGGGTCATGAAATCACCGGTGTGATCCTTGAAAAAGGAGACGACGTTGAATTCCTCAATGTGGGTGATATCGTTTCCGTTCCTTTCAACATTGCTTGTGGACGCTGTCGCAACTGTAAATCCGGCATGACCGGCATCTGTCTGAATGTTAACCCGGCACGTCCCGGCGCAGCTTATGGTTATGTCGATATGGGAGGCTGGGTCGGTGGTCAGTCAGAGTATGTGATGGTGCCGTATGCCGACTTCAACCTGCTGAAGTTCCCTGATTCAGATCAGGCAATGGAGAAAATCCGTGATCTGACATTGCTCTCTGATATCTTCCCGACTGGTTTCCACGGCTGTGTGACTGCTGGTGTCGGTCCCGGTTCAACGGTGTATGTCGCCGGGGCGGGTCCGGTTGGTCTCGCTGCTGCTGTATCGGCCCAATTGCTGGGTGCTGCGTGTGTGATCGTGGGTGATATGATCGAAGAACGTCTTGAACAGGCGCGGAGCTTTGGTTGTGAAACGATCGACTTGCGTGAAGACGGCGATATGGAAGACAAACTGGAAGTGATTCTCGGTGAACGGGAAGTTGACTGCTTCGTTGACTGTGTCGGTTTTGAAGCGCATGGCTGTGGTTGTGGCGGACACCATAAAGAAGCGCCTGCGGCAGTGTTAAACTCAGCGATGCAAATCACCCGAGCCGGTGGTCAAATTGGTATTCCGGGACTCTATGTGACGGATGATCCGGGCGCACATGATGAAGCGGCAAGAGTCGGTGCGTTGAGTATGCGTTTTGGCCTCGGTTGGGCGAAGTCCCATTCATTCCATACCGGTCAGTGCCCTGTGATGAAATATCATCGTTCTCTGATGCAGGCGATTTTGTTTGATAAAGTCAACATTGCGAAAGCGGTGAACGTTCAACTGATTACATTGGATCAAGCACCGCAAGGTTATGCTGATTTTGATGGTGGCGCCGCGAAAAAATTCGTTATCGATCCACACGGTAGCGTTGCCGCATAGGTTCATCGTTTAAATATTTTGTATTGATAAGAAACGCGCCGGGTACAAATACCCGGCGCGTTTTTTTGTGCGCTTTTTATAGTGGTACTTGAAACGGTGAGGGTGTGAAGTGTGTGTCTTTGTATTGTTACTTCATTATTAAATCCCCCATTTTTTAGGGGATAAATTTAATTGATGGAAATGTTATTTACGATCACAAAATGAACACAATGGTATTGTATTGGTATTATTATATGTCATACCATCTTTGTGTACCCTACAGTACTAAGGATAAAAAATGAAAACGACGAATATCAAACTCTCATTCATGATGTTCATTGAATGGTTTATATGGGGCGCTTGGTTCGTTCCGTTATGGCAAATCTTAAACACACATGGTTTTTCACCAACGGAGATTGCTTGGTCATATGCTTGTACTGCAATTGCCGCGATCTTGTCACCGATTCTGGTCGGCTCGATTACCGACCGTTTCTTTCCGGCCCAAAAGGTTCTGTCGGTGATGCTGCTTGCCGGGGCAGTATTAATGTATCTTGCGGCACAACAAACCGAGTTCGCCACTTTCTTCCCGCTTTTACTTGGTTACTCGCTCACCTACATGCCGACAATTGCGCTGACGAATAGTATTGCGTTTTCCAACGTTGCTGATGTTGAGCGTGATTTCCCGCGGATTCGGGTCATGGGAACAATTGGTTGGATCGCTTCCGGGATCGCAATTGGTTTCCTGCCGGGTTGGTTAGGTTATGGTGATATTTCTTCCAGTAATATCCCGCTCATTATTACGGCATTGAGCTCTGCTGCTTTGGGGGTATTTGCTCTAATGTTGCCAAACACGCCGCCAAAGAGTACAGGCAAGTTAGACTTGAAAGTGATGCTCGGTTTAGATGCAATGGTGTTACTGAAAGACAAAAACTTCTTAGCATTCTTTATCTGCTCATTCATGTTCAGTATGCCGCTTGCTTTCTATTACATCTTTGCGAATGGTTTCCTGACAGAAGTGGGGATGAGTCATGCAACCGGTTGGATGACGCTTGGCCAGTTTTCCGAAATTTTCTTCATGCTGGCACTCCCTTTCTTTATTAAACGTTTTGGTATTAAAAAGGTATTATTACTTGGTCTGTTCACTGCGGCGATCCGTTATGGATTCTTCGCTTATGGAAGTGCGGAGTCTTGGTACCTGTACTCGCTGTTGTTCTTAGGCATTCTATTGCATGGCGTCAGTTACGATTTCTACTTCGTTACGGCTTACATCTATGTGGACCAAAAAGCACCGGCACATATGAGAACCGCCGCTCAAGGGCTGATAACCCTCGGATGTCAGGGGATTGGTAGCTTGTTGGGCTATCGGCTTGGCGGTGTCCTCATGGAGAAAATGTTTGCTTATGACACGCCACAGCAAGGTTTGACATTTGACTGGGCAGGGATGTGGAGTTTTGGTGGGATCATGATCGCCGTCATCCTCGCGCTCTTTATATTCTTCTTCCGTGAACCGGACGGAAAGATCAAACCGATTCCTCTTGCATCTCAGCAAGAAAACGTGGACGAACAGAAAAAAGCACAAGCTTAATTCCAACCCTGCTCAGTATGGTAAACCTTACTGAGCAGGCAATTTAATCTAATTTTTGGTAAGTAAAATGACAATCACAAAACAAGACAGAATCCTCGGCACTTTTTATGGTCAAGCACTTGGTGACTCAATGGGGATGCCTTCAGAGTTATGGCCCCGTCATCGAGTGAAAGCGCATTTTGGTTGGATCGACCGCTTTTTGGATGGTCCACAAGAAAATAATGCAGCGTGCTACTTTACTGCCTGCCAGTTTACGGATGATACATCAATGGCTTTGGCACTAGCCGATGCTATTATCGCGTGTGATGGCAACATCGTTCCTGAAGTGATTGCCCGCAATGTTTTAACCTGGGCTGAGGGATTTGATGCATTTAACAAGAACATATTCGGTCCAAGCTCTAAAGCTGCGATGCGTGCCATTAAAGACGGAACACCAATCGACGCGCTTGAAAATAATGGCGTGACCAATGGTGCGGCTATGCGTGTGTCCCCGATGGGATGCCTGTTACCTGCGACAAACCTGGATCGCTTTATCGAGCAAGTCGCGCTTGCTTCTAGTCCGACCCACAAATCTGATGTCGCTATTGCAGGGGCTGTCGTGGTTGCATGGGCGGTTTCAAAAGCGATTGATGGTCACTGCTGGTCTGCAATCAAAGATCAACTTCCAGCCATTGCACTGGCTGCGCAAACAAAACATATCACAACGTTCAGTGCATCGGTGGCATCTCGTGTCGAACTGGCATTGAGTGTAGCGGGTGAATGTGGTGGTATTGAAACGCGCATGGACAAAATCTACAACTTAATCGGTGCCGGTGTCAGTACAATTGAGTCTGTCCCCGCAGCGGTTGCCATGGTTGAAATAGCTGAAACCGACCCGAACCGTTGTGCGATTTTATGTGCCAACCTTGGAGGTGATACCGATACGATTGGTGCCATGGCAACTGCAATTTGTGGTGCTCTGAACGGTGTGCAAGGCATCGATGCCTCTTTAAAGCAGCAACTGGATCAGAAAAACCAACTCGATTTTGATCAATACGCACGTCAATTCCTTTCTCTGAGAGCAATAAAGGAGCAGGATGATGCCTCATAACGCATTAATACAATTGGTTCCGACCCTTAGCAACCAACGTCAGCTATGTCTGCTGGGGGCTGCGGTGATCGACATTGTGACCGAAACACCAAGCTTACCGAAGCGTGGTGAAGACATTGAAATTCAGGAAAAAGGGATTCATGTCGGTGGATGTGCGCTCAATATCGCGATTGCGATCCAAAGGCTCGGACTCCAATCGGTGAATGCTTTGCCTATCGGTCATGGTCAGTGGGCGGATCTGATTCGTCACGCGATGGCAGACAAAGGGTTGAGCAGCTGCTTTGAAGATCATAGTGGCGATAATGGATGGTGCCTTGCCCTTGTTGAGCCGGATGGGGAACGGACTTTTCTTTCTGTCAGTGGTGTCGAGAACAACTGGCATCGCGACAATCTGAATCAACTGGCACTCGATAAAGATGCGATCATTTATTTATCTGGTTATCAACTGGCGTCTGCATCGGGTGAAAAAATTATTACTTGGTTGGAAACTTTACCGGATACCCATCTGCTGTTTATCGACTTCGGGCCAAGAATCGCGGACATTCATGCGATACTTCTGGAGCGTCTGTTGGCACTCAAACCGATCATTTCATTAAACCGACAAGAAGCACAACAACTGGGAATGCAAGATAGTCGGCAGTTTGTTGAACAATGGTTTTCGCGCTACGGTTGTCCGCTGATCTTGCGTATTGACAGTGATGGTGCATTCTTCAATAACGGTGAATCGTGCGGCACTGTTGAACCATTTCCGGCCAAAGTTGTTGATACCATTGGTGCCGGTGACTCTCATGCTGGTGGTGTTTTGGCTGGATTAAGTTCAGGCTGGGATCTTGCAGATGCTGTTTTGTTGGGAAATGCCGTAGCATCTTATGTGGTCAGTCATGAAGGGGGAGATTGCGCTCCAAGTGTCGAGCAAATTGCAAATTATTTGCGTGCGTCATTCATTGATGGTACCTGATTGGTCGTGTTTGGTTCGAGAGGTGAAGTGCAAACTGAAAACTTCAAAACGGAATTAATGAAACCAAAACTGAGAGCCAGATCACCTCAAATTAAGCGCTTCATCTTACTCTTCATGTACCCATTGATAATATCAGTTATACTGGCTGCATTACTGATAGAAATTAGAGCCTTATGACAACATACCAGTCTCTTATCGACCTTATCCATGCACGTATTGAGCAGCAGGATAAATCGCCGCTCTATCTCAAGATTGCTGAGTCTGTTAAACATGCGATGCAACAGCATATCCTGAAAGGTGGTGATTTTATCCCAACTGAGCGAGAGTTTGGTGAATTACTTGGGGTCTCAAGAATTACGGTAAGAAAAGCATTCGATTTACTGGATAAGGACGGGGTGATTGTACGTTCTCGTGGTTTGGGAACCATGATCAGTGAAACGGTTGAATACTCAGGGAAGACGGCAACCAGTTTTTCGCAGCAAGTCGTGTTGACCGGAAAAAAACCTGACACCTTGTGGATTAAAAAAGATACCGTTTCTTGCTCCGCCGAGATTGCGAAAACACTGGATATCAAGCAAGGTGAGCAAGTGTTTCTGCTAAAGCGAGTGCGTTATATTGATGAACAAGCTGTCTCTATCGAAGAGTCTTATGTTCCATCAGCGTTGATCCATGACCCCGACGAGATTCAGTTGTCGCTCTACGACTATTTTCAAAGTCAGAATATTACACCTTCCCGCACTCAAAGCCGGGTGTCAGCTAAAATGCCGACCGAAGAATCACTTGAGAAGCTCAACATCGATGAACAGACTCCTGTTCTTTTGATTGAGCAAACGGCATTCGATAATACTGGCCGACCCATTGAGTACAGTATTAACCATTGTCGTGGCGATTTGTATGTGTTTGTCAGCGAATAGTGGTTGTTCGTTGCTTCATTCTGATAGTCAATAGCCAGCAATGTATTGCTGGCTATTGACGTTAAATGATGGTGTATCCACTAAGCTGTGGCGAACTGATAAGTACGATACCCACCGATCAAGTTACGTGCTTTGAAGCCATTATTCACGAGCTGACGATAAGCGACGTTACCGCGTAACCCGACTTGACAGTAAATAATGATCTCTTTGTCTTTCGGTAACTCATGCATACGCTGACGGAGTTGATCGACCGGAATATTGATACCCCCTGGCAGAGAACCGCATTGTAACTCGCTGGGATTACGGATATCGAGTAACAACTGGTCGTCAGTCAGGTGATCAATTTCGTCAAAGTGAATCGCTACAGCATCGCCTTTCATCAAGTTACTTGCGACAAATGCAGCTTGGTTAATCACATCTTTTGCACTACCGTAAGGTGGCGCGTAAGTCAGTTCAAGGTGTTGTAGCTGATCGACGGTCATTCCTGCACGCTGCGCCACAGCCATGACGTCGATACGTTTATCGATACCATCTTTACCTACCGCTTGTGCACCGAAAATCTTGCCTGATTTTGGATCGAACAACATTTTGAACGATACCACTTCAGCACCGGGATAGTAACTCGCGTGGCTCGCTGTGTGGACATATACTTTTTCGTACTCGGTACCATCACGTTTGAGCTGTTTCTCATTCTTACCCGTTGATGCCACCGCTAAATCGAAGATCTTACAAATCGCAGTACCTTGAGTGCCTTGATAAGTTTCGCTACGACCAAGCATATTGTCTGCCGCCATCCGGCCTTGACGGTTTGCAGGACCTGCTAAAGGAACCAGTGTTGGTTTGCCCGTGACGAAGTCTTTCTCTTCGATAGCATCACCAACTGCGTAAATCGATGGATCACTTGTTTGCATGTATTCATTGGTGTAAATGCCGCCAAGCTCACCAATTTGCAGACCTGCCTCTGAAGCCAGTTTGGTTTCAGGGCGAACACCAATGGCCATGATCAGAATATCGGTGGTCAGTGTATCGCCATTGCTGAGTGTCAGATCGAGTTCACCATTCACGTGCTGGTGTTCTATTTGACCTGAGTCCATGCTTGCCAGTGAGGTGGTTGGTTTGAATTCGACTGATTGCAACGCTGTGGACAGGCGTAAATCAATGCCTTTTGCTTTGATCTCTGCGTGTACAAAACCTGCCATTTCTCGATCAACTGGCGTCATCACTTGATCAGCCATTTCCAGCAATGTGGTTTGAATACCTAGCTGGTGGAAGGCTTCCATCATTTCCAAACCGATAAAACCGCCACCCACAACCGTTGCATGGTCAACATGGTTGGTATTGATGGTTTGGATAATTTTATCCATATCCGGAATGTTACGTAGCGAGTGCGTTAATGGATTGTCTAGGCCCGGAATAGGCGGTACAACTGGCCCTGCACCCGGACTTAAAAGCAGACAATCGTAACTTTCGATGTACTCGCTTTGGTCTAAAAGGTTACGAACCGTGATCGTTTTCTCTGCGCGGTTGATACGGAGTACTTCATTCATGACGCGAACATCTACGTTAAAACGCGCCAGAAAACTTTCCGGGGTTTGCAGTAGAAGATGACCGCGCTCTTTGATGTCTCCACCGATGTGGTAGGGTAACCCGCAATTAGCAAACGAAACGAAGGGACCGCGTTCAAGCATTATAATTTCAGCATCTTCACTAAGACGGCGTGCGCGAGCTGCTGCTGATGCACCGCCCGCAACACCACCAATAATTACGATTTTTGTCATAAAGTAATAAGCCTTTTTACGTTTGAGACTGATGTTACGCTTTCAATCCGAGCTTTTTGAGAATAAATACTGCCGGACAGATACCAGTCAATGCACTTTGAATAAGGTTGAACCCGACAAAGACGGTCAACCAGACAAAGTAGGGGTGGACGAAATAAGTCAAAATAACGGAAAGCAGTACCATGCTGCCAGCGATGACTCGAACGCCATTTTCAATGGTCATGACATACTCCTTTTGATGAATTCTCTGTGACTA
Source organism: Vibrio gazogenes (assembly GCF_023920225.1). Lineage (NCBI taxonomy): Bacteria > Pseudomonadati > Pseudomonadota > Gammaproteobacteria > Vibrionales > Vibrionaceae > Vibrio > Vibrio gazogenes. The sequence goes on along the minus strand of NZ_CP092588.1, from coordinate 672,040 downwards.
TAGATCTAATAATTAGAAAAGTCTAATTTATTATTAACTAATATTTGCTTTTCTAAATAAGTTTTGTCTAATATAAAAGCATTGAGATCTTTTCCCGTGGAGTGCTCATGCAAGTCAACCATGAACCAAACCAAGCCACTGAGGTTGAACTAATCAAAGTTCATGCCCAGAGTGCGGCTGATTTTTTGAAAATGATGGCACACCCTGAGCGATTGATGGTGTTGTGTCAATTGATACAGGGAGAGGTCGGTGTCGGACAACTTCAACAGAACTCGACTTTGAGTCAGTCGGCACTTTCTCAGCATCTGACGGTGTTGCGTAAACATCATTTGGTTGAGTGCCGCAAGTCCTCACAACAGGTGTTTTATTCACTGGCCGATAGTCGAGCTGCACAAATCATTGTCAATTTGCAGATGCTGTTTTGTGAAGAACCAAGATCGCTGAGTGAGAAGTCATGAGCGTGTTGGTGGCACGCCATTTTGTGAATCTTCCGCTTGGTGAAAACAAACGGTTTTGTATTTATGCAATGGGTGATTGATACAGTGGACTTCGATCAGGCATATCATCAATGAAAATGAAAACAACAATAGGTTCGCCAAAGGAGGGGAATCTGATGAAACAGCATATACGGCAATTGGCCTTGGGGCTGGTAGTCTTAGCAGGACAGACGTTTTTAGCAGGACCAGCATTCGCTGGACAGACGGTTTTAGCGGCGCAGGCAGGAGAATCGTTAGCGGGACAGACAAAGGAACACCAAGAGGGACAGACGCTTATCATCAAGCGTGAAACGATACCGGAGCAAATCACATTCGATGGGATTGTTCAGCCGGTCAATCAAGGAACGGTCGCGGCTCAAACTTCCGGGCGAGTCGTCGGCATGTACGTGGATGTGAATGATGTCGTACAGCAAGGCGATGTGTTACTTGAAATCAGTGCAACACAACAGACAGCTTCTTACGATTCTGCAGTGGCACAATTGAATCAGGCGATTGCTCAGAATAAAGAAGCACAGACACAGGTGAAACGCTTTCGACAATTGATCTCACGAGGTGCGGTTTCTCAAGGGCAACTGGATAGTGCCGAAGCGCGTGCCCGAACTACGGCTGCGGCAGTTCAAGCGGCCAAGGCTGCGACGGTGAAAGCGAAAGATGCGTTAGGCTATACCAGTATCAAAGCACCTTATTCAGGCATTGTGACCCAACGTCATGTTGAGTTGGGAGAAACCGTTTCGCCCGGTATGCCGTTGTTGAGCGGCTATGGGATGTCCCCGCTGCGGGTCGAGTTTCAAATGCCACAACGGTATCGCGCTTTGGTGACACAGGCGCAACAATTTTCGATTGAATTACCGAATGGAGACGTTCTACAACCGAGCCAATATACGCTATTCCGTTATGCAGATCCGAACTCTCATACGTTCACGATGCGCTTGAGATTACCGGAGACAAGTGACGCTGAACTTGCTCCGGGAATGTGGGTGAAAGCCTCATTCCATACTGGGGACAGACAAGTTGTGCTGGTGCCGAAAAGTGCGGTGATCAGACGAGGAGAGCTCAGTGCGGTGTTTCGCGTGCAGGACGAAGGAAAAACACAGCGACTGAATCCGGTCCGGCTCGGGCAGGATTATGGTGACTCGGTTGAAATTTTATCCGGACTGGAAATCGGGGATCAGATTGTGACCCATGTTTTTCCAATCGATGCACAGTAGGAGGGGCGCATAATGGAAAAAAAACTGGGCATCTCCGGGCGTATTGCTGCCTTGTTTCAACACTCGGCAATTACCCCGCTGTTAGCATTGGTTGGTTTACTCATGGGCGTGTTTGCCGTGCTGGTGACGCCGAAAGAGGAAGAGCCACAAATTGATGTCACTTTTGCCGACATTTATATCCCTTTTCCCGGAGCTTCTCCGGCCGAAGTGGAACATTTGGTCACCAATCCGGCAGAGCAAATTGTCTCGGAGATTCAGGGAATCGATAATATCTATTCTTTTTCACAGCCGGACGGGGCGCTGATTGTTGCGATTTTCAAAGTGGGTGTCTCGCGTAATGATGCAGTTGTGAGAACCTATAATAAACTATATTCGAATAAAGATTGGATGCCGAGCGGTGTTGGTGTCGGAGAGCCGGTGATCAAACCGCGCGGTATTGAAGATGTGCCGATCGTTAGCCTCACTCTGAGTAATCCTGACGGTCAGATGACGCAGCAACAATTGACAGAAGTGGCACATGGCCTCGAAACAACGCTGAAGACCATTAACGGAACACGGGATATTTATACCGTCGGGGGACATGACATGATTGTTGATGTCCGGCTCGATCCGGTACGAATGAATAGTTTTGGTATCACCATTGATCAACTGAATCAGGTATTTCAGTCTGCAAACGTCCATTCGCCGCAGTTGATCGTCACGGATCACAATCAAGCCATTCCGATCCGGATCGGGCAGTTTCTCCATCGCGTGTCAGATGTCAGGCAACTCTTGGTTGGTATGCATAATCAGGCGCCGGTCTACCTCAGTGATATTGCAACTGTGACCTTAGGTGCCAATACGCCGACTCAGCATGTTTGGACCAGTGATAAATCCAATTTAGTTCCCGCGGTCACTATCGCGATTGCTAAAAAGGCCGGAGAAAATGCGGTAACGGTTGCCCAAGATGTTGAAGCGCGATTACAGAAGCTTGAGAACCAGCTGATCCCCGCGAATGTGAAAGTTGATGTGACGCGCAACTATGGCAATACGGCAGCCGAGAAGAGCCATACTTTGATCGGTAAACTGATGTTTGCGACCGGTGCGGTGGTTATTCTTGTACTGATTACGATGGGGTGGCGAGAAGCCATCGTGGTTGGTATCGCGGTGATGATTACCTTAATGATGACGCTGTTTGCCTCATGGGCTTGGGGTTTTACCATCAACCGCGTCTCTTTGTTTGCGTTGATCTTTTCCATCGGCATTTTGGTGGATGATGCCATTGTGGTTGTGGAAAATATTCATCGGCATATGTCACTAAAAGGTCGGCAATTTTCGCTGCCCCATGCCGTCGATGAGGTCGGAGGGCCGACAATTTTAGCGACCTTTACAGTGATCGCTGCGCTATTACCGATGGCATTTGTTACCGGATTAATGGGGCCGTACATGAGCCCGATTCCGATCAATGCATCGATGGGGATGTTTATTTCGCTGGCCGTCGCTTTTGTTTTAACACCTTGGTTAGCGGTGAAATTATTGCGTGATCGGACTCATCAGTCACACGATTCAAAAGAACCGAATCAGGCGATTGTACAGCGAATCATGGCACCATTTGTCTTATCGACTCATCAGCGGCGTAATCGTTGGTTGCTCGGTTGCGGTATTGTGGTGTTGATTATCGGGTCTCTATTGCTACCTGTTTTTCAAGCTGTCGTCCTGAAAATGTTGCCGTTTGATAATAAATCTGAATTTCAGGTGATACTGGATATGCCGGATGATACGTCATTGGAACGCACGCAGCGGGTGTTGTTCGATATGGCGGCCGTACTTGATCAGTCACCCGAAGTGCATGATTATCAAATTTATGCCGGTACGGCCGCGCCAATGAATTTTAATGGTTTGGTTCGACATTATTTTACCCGTTCTAGCCCTTATCAGGGGGATATACAGGTGAATTTGCTGCCGAAGAGTGACCGGGATAAAGACAGCCATCAGATTGCCGGCGAAATCCGGCCAAAATTAGTGGCGGTTGCCAGCGCATTTGGCGGAAAAGTGAAAGTGGTCGAAGTGCCGCCTGGTCCGCCGGTCTGGTCTCCGATTTTAGCTGAAGTTTATGGGCCAACGGCTGCGGTACGTTCGCAAGCTGCGAGACAGATCCGTCATTTGTTCCAAACCAGCGACGATATCGTTGATGTAGATATTTATCTGCCGGAACCGCATCAACAGTGGCAGGTGAAGATTGATCGTCATAAAGCTGCGCTTGTTCAGGTTCCTTACGCATCGATTGTGCAAGCGTTGACGACCGCCATTGGGGGGCAGCCTGTCAGTTATTTGCATACCGATTATAGTAAATATCCGGTTCCGATTGAGCTTCAGGCAACTGAAGGCGATAAGGCGAATCTGTCCCAACTGCTTGAGATGCGAATCACCAGTCAAAATGGGATTTCGTATCCGTTGTCTGATTTGGTTCGGGTGCGTCAGGTAGCGTCAAAAGATTATATTATGCATAAGAATCTGGTTCCGATGGTGATGGTGGTCGGCGATATGTCCGGCAGCACGGACAGCCCGCTCTATGGGATGTTTGAGATAGCCAGCAGGATGAAAACGTTGCCGTTTCCGGTTGAGCAGAATTATATCCATCAACCATCAGGTCTCAGTCAGGTTTCGGTTTTGTGGGATGGTGAATGGAAAATTACCTACGAAACGTTTCGGGATATGGGAATTGCCTATGCTGTCGGTATGATCTTGATCTATCTATTGGTTGTGGCTCATTTTAAATCTTATCTGACACCGCTGATTATTATGTCGCCAATTCCGCTGACGATGATTGGTGTGATGCCGGGACATGCGCTCTTACATGCACAATTCACGGCGACCTCCATGATCGGTATGATTGCGTTAGCCGGGATCATTGTACGTAACTCTATCTTGCTGGTGGATTTCATTCGTCAGGAGTATGAACAGGGGATGGCTTTCTCTGAAGCCGTGATCGACTCTGTTAGAGTGCGGGCAAAACCAATTATGTTGACTGCGTTGGCAGCAATGATTGGCTCACTATTTATTCTGGATGATCCAATCTTTAATGGGCTGGCGATTAGTTTGATTTTCGGGGTGTTTGTGTCCACGTTACTGACATTAATCGTGATTCCAGTGCTGTATTTTGCGGTGATGAAACATCGTTTTGAGTAAAAAATCTACCTTGGTGGCGAGAAAATTTTTGTTTTCAGGGATGTTCTTTCATAAATGAGATCTGCTGATAATAATCGTGTTTATCTTATCCATTCGCTGAGCTTTATTGATCTTGATCAATACATGTATATGGGGCTTTTCGTTTAATGCACTACAATATGTAGTGTTGATGTACCGATATGAAACCCTATATCATGTGTTTCACCCAAAGTGAACGATGATGGGTAAGGAGATAAAGTGAAACCGATTGTGATCAAACGCGATGGCTCAAGAGCGGCGTTTCATCGAGACAGAATTCAGGCTGCGGTTGAAGCCGCAGCCGAACATGCTGATCAAGAACTGGCCATCTATGCCTTAAATGTTGCGCTGGCCGTAGAATTGAAGCTCAAGGATTACAAAGAAGTTCATATTGCAGAAATTCAAATGCTGGTCGAGAACGAATTGATGCAGGGGCCCTACAAATCGTTGGCTCGTTCTTACATCGAATATCGTCATGATCGTGATATTGCCCGAGAGAAACAGAGTGCGCTGACACGAGAAATCGAAGGCTTGATCAATGAAAGCAATGCTGATTTGCTGAATGAAAATGCCAATAAAGATGGCAAAGTGATTCCGACGCAACGTGACCTGTTGGCCGGGATTGTCGCGAAACACTATGCCAAGACTCGTATTCTTCCCCGTGATATCGTCCAAGCTCATGAAGCTGGCGATATCCACTACCATGATCTGGACTACGCACCTTTCTTTCCGATGTTCAACTGTATGTTGATTGATTTGAAAGGCATGTTGACGCACGGCTTCAAAATGGGTAATGCAGAGATCGATACACCAAAATCGATCTCGACAGCAACAGCTGTGACGGCCCAGATTATTGCTCAAGTTGCCAGCCATATTTATGGCGGGACGACCATCAATCGCATTGATGAAATTTTGGAACCTTATGTTGTGGCAAGCTATCACAAGCATCTTGATATTGCCCGCGAATGGGATATTCACGATCCCGAAGCATTTGCGGCCACGCGAACTGAAAAAGAGTGTTATGACGCATTTCAATCGCTGGAATATGAGGTGAACACGCTGCACACAGCCAATGGACAGACACCTTTTGTGACATTCGGTTTTGGTCTGGGTACCAGTTGGGCTTCGCGGCTGATTCAAATTTCCATTTTGAAAAACCGGATTGCCGGTTTAGGCAAAAATCATAAAACCGCTGTGTTTCCAAAACTTGTTTTTGCGATTAAAGATGGCTTAAACCATCAAGCGGGTGATCCGAATTATGATATTAAGCAATTGGCGCTCGATTGCGCGACCAAACGGATGTATCCGGATATTCTCAACTATGATCGTGTAGTTGACGTCACCGGCTCCTTTAAAACGCCGATGGGTTGCCGGAGTTTCCTGAATGCCTATGAAGAGCATGGCGAACTCATACATGACGGTCGAAATAACCTCGGGGTCGTGAGTCTGAATCTGCCGCGGATTGCGTTGCAGGCTAAAGGGGATTTAACTCGTTTCTACCAAATTCTTGATGAACGCTTGTTACTGGCACGTCGGGCGCTGGAAACCCGAATTAGCCGTTTAGAAAAAGTTCGCGCGCGGGTTGCTCCGATTCTGTATATGGAAGGTGCTTGTGGTGTCAGACTAGAAGCGGATGAGCCGATTGCACATATCTTTAAAAACGGTCGGGCATCGATCTCACTGGGTTATATTGGGGTGCATGAAACGATCAATGCGCTGTTTGGTGATCAACAGCATGTTTATGATCATCACAAACTCCGGGATGAAGCGGTAAAAATTATTGGTTATCTCAAAGCGGCCACCAACCGCTGGGCGGAAGAGACGGGGTATGGGTTCAGCTTGTACGGTACACCGAGTGAAAACTTGTGTAACCGTTTCTGTCGTATCGATGCCAAAGAGTTTGGAGTGTTCGACGGTGTGACGGATAAAGGTTACTACACCAATAGTTTCCATCTGGATGTTGAAAAAAATGTCAATCCATACGACAAGATTGACTTTGAGATGCCGTACCCGGCAATTTCGAGTGGTGGTTTTATCTGTTACGGCGAGTTCCCGAATATGCAGCGTAATGTTGAAGCGTTGGAGAATGTTTGGGATTACAGCTATAGTCGCATACCTTACTACGGCACCAATACCCCGATCGATGAATGTTATGAGTGTGGTTATACCGGAGAATTTTCCTGTACCAGTAAAGGGTTTGTTTGTCCGAAATGTGGTAACCATGACCCAGCCAAAGTATCCGTCATTCGCCGGGTATGCGGCTATTTAGGCAGTCCTGATGCTCGTCCGTTCAATTTCGGTAAGCAAGAAGAAGTCAAACGACGAGTTAAACATCTGTAAATACTATGAATTATCATCAATATCATCAGGTTGATGTTGTGAACGGAGAGGGTACGCGCTGTACCCTATTCGTTTCAGGCTGTGAACATCAATGTCGGGGCTGTTATAATCAGTGTACATGGTCCCCTAGTTCTGGTCATCCATTTACACAAGAATTGGAAGATCAGATTATTGCAGATTTACAAGATACTCGGATTTGTCGGCGCGGGCTGTCGTTATCTGGCGGTGATCCGCTTCACCCTGCTAATTTAAAAGCTATTGAGCAACTCGTGAAGAGAGTAAAAGATGAGTGTCCCGGTAAAGATATCTGGATGTGGACGGGTTACACGCTCAATGAACTGTCAGAGGCGCAGCGTGTGATTGTCGATATGGTTGATGTGCTGATCGACGGGAAATTTGAGCAAGAACAGTACGATCCGGAGTTGTTATGGCGGGGGAGTGCCAACCAGATCATTCATCGTTTTAAAGTGTAGTCTTTGACATGCGACATCATATCGATTTTCATCGTTCCTGACCCCCATTTCTATTTTCTGGTTCTTTGTTATCCGGGCAAGAGTTGTGGGTGATTGTCAATCAAATCATTCATATCCTGAATTAGGATACCATCATTGTTATGCGACAACTGTATATTGAAATCAGTTGTGTATAGAATATATGTCAATGCGGTCATTTTCAGTTGGGTCATGCTGCAAGGTCGTATATGAAAAGTATGAAAGAAAGTATGAAAAAATGATGAAAAAAAGTATGAAAATAATAATGCTGTGCTGTATGGGATTGTCTTTCACACTCACCGCTCAAGCCAATAGCTGCTTGAAAGGACAGACATGTCATCATGTTCAGAATAGCGGTCATCACCAGCTTCAGCCGAAGCTATCCGTTCACAAAGCGAATCGAGAAAAACTTTACCGGGGTGCCGGTAACTATGTGGTGACGGCAAAACGGTTAAATGTACGTGGTGATAATTTACTGGATGGTCGGCCGGTTGGTCAGTTGGAATACGGTGAGAACATTTATGTTTATCGTTTTTCTCGTGGCTGGGCGATGATTCAGTTCAGAAATGAAGTGGCTTGGGTGAGTGGGCGATATCTGAGATACCAACCGTCTGAGCTTTGAATACTGAACTTTGAGTTCAACACTGCAGCCGGATCTCACCGGCTGTTTTGTTGTATAGAGAAAACCCCCAGCTAGGCTGGGGGTTCCGTAAAGCTTACAGCTATAAGTCAGTTATATAACCCCTTTCAATTTGATAAAAACGTCTTGTGGTCTGGCAACTACAAGAGTTAATTAAGAATTGAAAGGGGGTCCCAATGGGGGACGAAAAGAGCTTAGCGCACACGCGCTGGAACTGTAAATACCACATAGTCTTTGCACCGAAATATAGAAGGCAAGTGTTCTACGGAGAAAAACGTAGAGCAATAGGTGAAATATTGAGGAAACTATGTGAATGGAAAAATGTGAACATTCTTGAAGCGGAATGTTGCGCGGATCATATCCACATGCTTTTAGAAATACCGCCCAAAATGAGTGTTTCAGGGTTTATGGGGTATTTGAAAGGTAAAAGTAGCTTAATGCTTTATGAACGATTCGGGGATTTGAAGTTTAAATATAGAAATCGAGAATTTTGGTGCCGAGGTTATTATGTAGATACGGTAGGTAAGAATACGAGCAAGATACAAAATTACATCAAGCACTAACTAGAGCAGGATAAAATGGGAGAGCAATTGTCGATCCCGTATTCAGGTAGCCCGTTTACGGGCCGCAGGAATTAGTCATATGCAAATGTCAGATCACTACGCGCCTGCTAGGGCGCAGCCAGTAGGAGAGCCTTATAGGCGCATATGAAAAACCACCGGCTATGCCGGTGGATACTTTTTGCGTGCTGATTCTCGTCATACCGATGAGTTAAGGATTAGATGCTGCTAATGGTGGTGCGATGTCACTTCCTCCCAACGCCTGATATAACGTGGCTTGAATGTGATACTGGTTATAACGGTTCTCCAGTAACGACTCTTGCGCACTGCGTTGGTTTTCTTGTGCATCTAACCAGTCTCGGATACTCACGGCACCATGATGATACTGACTGGCATAAATCTGTTCTGCCGCTGTGGCTGCATTATACTGCTCTTTGAATCTGAGCCCTTGATATTGATAGTGCTGTTTTGCTGAGAGTGCATTATCAACATCCTTCATTGCGCTATACAAAGTCTGGCGATAGTTCACAAGTGCCGTTTGATAATTGGTTTGTGCGATCTTTCGGTTCAGGGACATTTTATTCCATTGTAAAAATGGCAGGATGATTTCTGCCCCCAGCGTACCGAGTGGATCGGTCAAAAGATGACGCAATTGTGAAGAAGCGTCTCCGACAGAACTGGTCAGCGTCAGCGTCGGTAAGTATCCGGCAACAGTTGTATCGCTGGTCGCCAGTGCTGATTTCAGTTCATAGAGTGCGGCTTTGACATCGGGTCGTCTGATTAACAGATCCGCCGGAACGCCCGCAGCCACGTCAGGAATAGGCCCTTTGGGGAGCGACTGAATCTGTAATTCACCCTGTTTCGGTGGTTGATTGAAGAGAATTGCCAGCGCATTTTCTGCTTCGGTCAATGATTGCAGTAAGTCACTATGGGCGGCTTGTTGCCCGGCTAAGCTACGTTTGGCTTCCAGAACATCCAGCTCAGAAACGGCACCACTGTGATATTGGCGTTGCGCCAGCGCCAGAATTTGTTTGGCATAAGCGATACTCTTGTCACTGAGTGCAACCCGCTCTTTTAGGTAACCAATTTGCCAATAGAGTGAGGCCGTCGTTGAGGCGAGGCTTTGTGCGGTACTTTCTCTGTCTGCGGCACTGGCAATTGCGGTCCATTGGGCTGCATTGACGGATGAAGCGACCCGTCCCCATAGATCCAATTCATAGCGAACAGAAAGGTTGGCCGAGTAATTTTTACTATGACTACCAGAATCCAACCGTTTCGAGTGTGAAGCGGCAAGCGTGGATGATAATTCAGGATATTGATCCGTTTCACTCAGGCCGGCTTCCAGACGCGCTTTTTGCAGTGTCAGTGTTGCCAGCGCCAGATCATTGTTGATGCGTAACATCTGTTGAATGAGTCGATTGAGCGCCGGATCGTTAAATCGTTCCCACCATGGGTTGATACTGACCTGATCAGTGACTTGCTGTGTTTGCCATGCCGCTGGAACGTCTACTTGTGGCGGTGTGAACTTGGTGTGAGTTAGCGAGGTACAACCCGATAGCAGCAGGGTTGATATCGCAAGGTGAAACAATGGTTTGATCATGGTTGAATTCATTGGTCATTAATCCCTTGCCAGCGCTTCGATTGGATCCAGACGTGCTGCATTGCGTGCAGGTAAAAATCCGAACAGTACCCCGATGAGTGTCGAGCAGAGAAATGCGGTGATAATAGATGTTGAGGAATAGATCATCTGGAAGTTGCCACCACCACTATACGAAAAGATCACGCCAATCAGGAAGGCGAGTGAAATGCCTAATACACCACCACAGAGGCACACCAGCACTGCTTCAATCAGAAACTGGCGTAAGATGTCACTCTGTCTCGCTCCGACCGCCATGCGTACACCGATTTCTCGGGTTCTTTCTGTGACGGAAACCAGCATAATATTCATGACACCGATACCACCGACAATGAGCGAGATGACAGCAATAGCTGAAATGAGCAGGGTCATCGTTGCGGTTGTTCTTTCTATATTCTGGCGGATGGTATCCGTGTTAATCGTAAAAAAGTCCTGTGTGCCGTGACGCATTTTCAGAAGCGAAATGATCGCTTGTTCGGCAGCTTGACTAGGCGCGCTATCATTGATTCTCACTGTGAGTCGATCCAAATGAGGGCGACCCAGCATCCGACCCGATACGGTGGTATAGGGAACCCAGACTCTCAGGGAATCATTATTGCCGAATGCACTTTCTCTCGGTTGGGTTACACCGATGATTCGCACGGGTAATGTGTTGAGAAAAATGATTTGACCGATTGGGTTGCTCCGTGGGAATAGCGACTGTTTCGTATTGTGATCAATCACAGCTTCTTGTGCTAATGACTGAACACTGTTGCTATCCCAGTATTGCCCGGTTGCAATTTCGTAACCTCTGACACGGAAATATTCAGGACCAACCCCTTCAACACTGGCTGTCACGGCCTGATTGGTATAGCGAATTGTGACACTACTATTGATCGACGGGGTCACACTATCGACAAAAGGCAGCGTTTTCAGTGCATCACCATCACTGGCACTGAGTGTTCTGATTCGGTTGGCTCGCCGGTCACCAAATCCGCTTCCCGGCCGAATATCAATGGTATTGGTACCCATGGAACTGATGTTTTTCAGAATCGCTTGTCGTGAGCCGGTACCTAAGGCAACAACGGATACGACAGATGCAATACCGATAATAATTCCCAGCATGGTCAAAAAGGTTCGGAGTCGATGGCTCGACATAGCAAGCAGGGCCATTTTGAATGCTTCGATGTAACGATCCCAGTTGAACCAACGTTGAACCTGCGGAGATGAGGGTTGCCGCAGTGTATGATGTCGTTGTTCGTGATGCTGTTGATCACGGATAATTTCACCATCTTTAATTTCAATGATGCGGTCGGCGAATTGTGCAACGTGCATATCATGAGTAACGATGATAATCGTGTGTCCATCTTGATGCAGCTCTTGCAATAGCTTGAGCATCTCTTCACCGCTGTGGCTATCCAAAGCCCCAGTGGGTTCGTCCGCTAAGATGACATCGCCACCGTTTATCAGTGCTCGGGCGACACTAACCCGTTGTTGCTGTCCACCACTGAGCTGACTGGGTTTGTGATCTAAACGATCGCTCAATCCAAGACGTGTTAACAGTTGACTGGCTTGCTCTCGACGACTTTTACGTGCTTTTCCTGCGTAAACGGAGGGTACTTCAACGTTATCGACCGCAGTTAAATCGCCCAACAAGTGATAGCGTTGGAAGATAAACCCAAAATATTCCCGACGGAGTTGGGCCAGTTCATCTCCCCGCATTATTGAGGTGTCTTGCCCATTGATAAGATAATGACCTTGTGAGGGTTTATCGAGACAACCAAGAATATTCATCAATGTCGATTTTCCCGAACCGGAGGCACCGACAATTGCGACCATTTCCCCGCGCTCAATCGTGAGCTCGATGTCTTTCAAAACAGTCAGCGTCTGTTCTCCGGCAGGAAAACTACGTGATACACCAGACAAATGGAGTAATGCATCTTTCATGTATTACATCCCCATTGATCGACGGAAACGGCGGGGGGTATATGTATCACCACTTGGTAAACTGAGAATCACTTCATCGCCTTCGTTCAGACCACTGAGAACTTCCGCTCGAACTTTATTGTTAATGCCGATCGTGACATCCCGAAACTCGACTTGGCCTTTCACCAATACCGGGACTTGATGACTGTTTGGATCATGGTCATTGGGGCGTAGAATCTGAGAAGGAATAATCAATGCATCGTCAGATTGATTGAGGACAATCGTCACTTGTGCAGTCATACCGATACGTAGCACGCCATCTGGATTATCAATATCGAACAAACCATTATAATAAATCGCTTCTGAATCACTCGATGCCATATCACTATCATCACCGTCCATCACAGTCGGGCCGGGTTCAATGTCACGTAAAGTCGCGTGATAACGGTGGTTTGGCTGACCCAGAATAGTAAAGTAAACCGGTTGCCCTGCATGAACATGGATGACGTCTGCTTCGGATATTTCAGCTTTCACCGTCATCTGGTTTAGGTTCGCCAATTCAACAATGGTGGGGGTTGTCTGATTGGCATTCACCGTTTGGCCTACTTCTACTGCAGTATAAACAACGGTGCCGTCCATCGGTGCTGAAATGGTTGTATAACTCAGATCAACTTTGGCTGAATCAACATTGATTTCAGCCTGCTCAATACCGGCGCTCAGTTGATCCAGCTCTGCTTGATAGACTGCAAGGTTCGATTCAGCTAACTCATAATCGGCTTTAGAACTGGCATTGTCTACCAGCATCGCTTTTTGACGGTTATAGGCCAGCCGTGCTTGGCGGATTTGTGCTTGTTTAGCGCGATATTGTGCTTTCAAACTCGCAAGAGAGGCGAGGGATTCTTTGAGACTATTTTGTTGTGTCAGGCTATCGATTTGTGCGATGAGTTGTCCTTTCTTAACTTGCTCACCGAGCTTGACTGGTAAAGTCACAATTTGTCCGGAGACTTGGGCACCGACACTGACTAGTTTGGATGCTTGTAACATCCCATTCGCAAGAACATTATTTTCAATGTGGCCTCTTTTCACGGTTTGTGTTGCGTAAACCGGTTGGGGTTCCGGCTGTAACCACCAGTAAGTAATACCCGCTGAGAGAACCAAGAGTAAAATGATACCGAATAACAACCATTGTTTTGAAAGCTTTTTCATAAAGGACGGGAGACCTGGTAAGTAAAGTGAATAAACAACGTGTATCTCAGACATGTTTGAGTGGTTAATCTGCCACAAGCGTTGGTAAGTCACAAGTGGTGAATGAATTAATGAGGACACACGTTTCAACCCTAGGCGGGGTAAGGAGGAGAGGGAAGGACAGACATTTCATTTCAACTCTAATAATTATGAGGACACACGCCTGTGTCACGCCTGTCTGGGGTAGGAGGACAGACATTTCAAATCGAAGTCCGAATAGGGATAGGGAGCTGTTGGACGATGTTCTGAGATGGAATAAGGGCGCTGGATTATAGAATGAGTTTTAAAGAGTATAAAAGCATCGCGGCGACTGGTTTAGTGCAGTTGTCAGATAAAAGTTGAACAGATATTTGGCTCGCTATTTAGATGGATAATCCATGTAGACGCTGCCTATTTAATCGATGTTTTACGATTTGAAGTCGCTTCGATGAACCAACCCATAAATATCGTTTGCGTTCTAGTCGGGTACATAAGTCGAAGCTGTCGGGATGACTGGCAGATAATCGAATGAGAATGTTTGGTTGTTTGTTGTCAATATGGCCCGGCTTTCCTTCTCGAACTTGGCGCCCAATCCAATCAACCCATTCAATATAATCAATCAGTCGGAATGGAACACCATCAGATTTTTTCTCAGAGGATTCACCAACGAATGGAAAGAGCTTTGAGCGTGTGACTTGACCAGCATTCAGTAACGCAAGCCGTCTCTTGAACGATGTATATTCTGAAGTTTCTGGTGTTTTAGCGATGCCGGCCCGAACCGGATTGAGATCAGTGTAGGCCATTGCTGCCAGCAGCGCTTTCTCATCCAGTAAAGCCTGAGATTTAAATCGACCTTCCCAAAAATGTCCGCGACACTGATCTTCCTGATTTGCTTGTTTATACCAATCGCACTAATTTTATGATCTAATGTCAACTTCAATAGGAGCTGATATGATGACCTCTGACTTCCCAAAACTTATTCGTGAAACATCTGATGCTAGGATGCGTACGAGACTTCTTGCTATATCTCATTTCGTGGATGGAAAAAGCCGCACTCAGATCGCCAAATATTTAAAAGTCAGTCGTACCAGTGTCAATAACTGGGTGGTGACTTATTTGAAGAACGGTGTTGAAGGCTTAGTAGAAAAGCAGCATACAGGCCGTCCTCCACGACTGACTGAAGACCAGCTATCTCAGTTAAAGCTGTACATAACTTCCAATGCGATTAAGCCTGAAGGTGGAAGACTACAGGGAACAGATATTATTGAATTCATACATGAGGAATTTGGCCTATCGTACAGCTTATCAGGTATCTATAAAATATTGAGAAAGCTTGATTTAGTTTGGATAACAACGCGTTCAAAGCACCCAAAGCAATCTGTAGAAGCGCAAGAAGCTTTTAAAAAAATTCCAAATCGAAACGATCCTTAAGATCCCAGGACATGTGGCTTTAAAAGATGTTCAAATCTGGTTTCAAGATGAAGCCAGATTTGGCCAGCGCAACACAACCACCCGAATATGGGCAGAAAAAGGGACTCGCCCCAGAGCGGTACAACAACAGCAATTTGAGTATGCGTACCTCTTTGGAGCGGTGTGCGTTAATACCGGAGAAACTGAAGCTATTGTTGTGCCGATGAGCAACATGGAAGCAATGAAAGAGCAACTCAGGCTCATTTCTCAATCAACACCCACGGACAAACATGCTGTCGTCATCATGGATCAAGCCAGTTGGCATCAAAGTTATCTTGCCGATTCATTCAAGAACGTGACTATCATTCATATACCGTCCTATTCACCGGAACTGAATCCAATAGAGCAGGTATGGAGTTGGTTACGTCAGAACGAAATAGCCAATAGATGTTTTGAATGTTATGACGATATTGTCGACAAGCTGTGTAGTGCTTGGAATCGTTTTTGTGCAGACAAAAGCAGGGTCATTTCACTCTGCTTTAGAGATTGGACCATGTTGACCAATTAATTAGTGCGATTGGTATTAGCAATACTAAAGTTGAGTTCTTTCATCAACCAGCTTAGAGAATAGAGTCGTTCTCGCCAAGTATGGATGATTTTTCGACAGGTCTGAGTTTCAGAATTGGTAGTCTGATTTTTTAGATATTTTAGAATCAATGATGGCAACTGATGCTCTTTTCCCCAGCGTATGATGACTTCCCTGTTCGATAATAGTTCTGCTTTTTTTCGGTTAATATGAACGACGATGTGATAATGGTTGCTCATCACCGCATAGGCACAGATGTCAATACAGAATACTTGGGCTAAAGCCAAAATACGTTGTTCAACCCAGTCACGTCGATGTTCGTATGACTTTCCAGTCAGTTGGTCTTCTCCGCACAAGAAGGCTCGTCGGACACAACGTGACACGCAATGATAGTAGGCTGTGATATCAGGAGAAACCAACTGTGTTCTGGGGATAGTCATAAGAAGAAACCGCGTTGACGAATTGAGCTGAAAGTATGTCGAATGAACGAATCGTAGGGAAGGTCATGATTTTCATGATACGAGTCATGTCGTTTTTTTCGGTGTAATTTTGATGTTAATAAAGAATGACATACTTATTGATTTGAATGTCTGTCCTCATGAGATGTCCTCATGAAAAGAGAATACGCTCCCTTAAAACGTCTGTCCCTAGAAGAAAAAACTCAGCCAGCGACACTTCCTGACAACCATTAACTACCAGGGATGACCAACTTGTCATCCCTGTAATCGACATTATTTAAAACCAATGGAGAGCGTGGACAGTGATTTTACTGTGTTTGTATGTTTTCCGGCTCCGTCTGCTGGGTAGCTTGGGTTTTGTTTGCTTCTTCCCCTAATTTGTTTTGCTCTGGTTGGGGAGGGGGAGCGGTTTTTGATGATGATGGCTGTAATTTTAATTGTGTCACCAACGTTTCTAAATTTTTCACATGCGCTTGCTCTTGAAGCAATTGCTTTTGCAGTGTTTGTTGTTGCTGATAGGCTTCTGTCAGTGCTGTTTGTAGCTTCTGATTGTTTTGTTGTTGTACAGTGTTTTTTGCCTGCCAGTCTTCTTGTTGTGTTTGTGCGAGTTGTTGAAGGGTAGCGACACTCTCCAGAATGCGATTCGTCTGTTCTCTTAGTACTTGATCCCGGTAGTCTGAATGGTTGAGAGCCTGTGAAATAGCCAAGAGTTTGTTTTCGATCTCAAGAACGATCGGTTCGAATTGACCGTCTTCAATACTGCGTAATTGTTTCACCATGTGTGTGACTTGTTCTAGGTGAGCGATTTCAAATTCACCGGACTGTGCTGCTTTTTCTATCGCTGTAATATCCCGAGGATTGGACTGAACCGTAGCCTCAACCAATTGGATCTGGTGGTTGGCTTTCGCAAACGTGATAGGGGCTACCTCGTTAAAGTCTTCTTGCTTTAATAATGTGAGTTTTTTCTGTAGTGGTTGGACATATTTGAAGCGCATCACCTTCACTTCAAGGCTCCGAGATATGTTCAGAAACGCCACTTGTTTGGTCTGTGCCTTTTCTAGCTTATCTTCAGCAACATATTCAAATAGGTCATGGTACAGCTGATTCACTCGTTTATATGCGCTGCCATCATAGTGCTGTGCATCGATCTTCGTTAAGTAATCCATCTCAGCAATCACATCGGCAAGGAAATGGTCCGCTTTTTCTTTGAAGGTTCGAAGTTGGTTTAACTGCTGCTCGATAGTGTCAATATACTGATTGAATTTATCTGCATAAGTTTGACTGGAGAAAATTGACACACTTTTGGTGGTGCTTGATGGATCGGACTGAATCTCTTGATATAGCGATTGAGCATCTTTCCACGCATCTTGTAGCTTGCTGTAATGAGATTCGGAGTAGATCTTGAACGATTCAACATCCGTGAGCGTTTTATCCCATTGCTGATAAGTAGTTTGAATATGAATAAACAGTGCATAAGACTGGGATTGTTGGTTGGTTGGACTGTCTGATGATGTTTGATGGGCTGTACTCTGACAACCCGCTATGCCAATCAGTAGGCATAAAGCGACTGCGGATGTTATCGGTTTCATGTTGCTTATCCTTATAATATATCTACTTAGCAATATGTGTTTCTTATGTTTTTTATAGCATGGCCTGTTTTTATAATCAGTATCTTGCCATCATGTGATTTTTTATACCAGTTTAGAGATCATCATCGGAGAATAGCAATCATGAGGTTTGAAGTGACTTCACATTTGAGTGGTTGAGTCGCGAAAACGACGTGTAGCATAGCAAACACAATTGTCTGCTAATCGCATGATATCAAATAATGACGAATGAACTATGGCTTGTCTAAAAAATTAGGTTGCTCAATGCAACAAATGCCACCGTCTTGATTCAGGGACGATGGCATTTTACTGGTAGGCCAAATGTGTTCTCTATAAAACCGAAGAGTCAGCAGTGAATTGTAAGAAAATCATTGCTGGTTGATAAATTGTTTAAAACGAGATCGAGTCTTCGCATCTGCTTGTTCATACCAGTAATGCAACATTGTTTCCGCCGTGGACGCTGAAGCCTTGGTTTGAGAAGAAGCTTTAAGCGAGCGAGCCGGAACCGTCTTGCCCGATAGTCCTGACTGAGGCGCGTATTCAGGAACGGATGCCACTTTCCCAGACTGATTGTAAACAGACATTTCGGTATAGTAATTACGTCCGAATTGGATACCGTCTTTGAGCAGTTTGTCCTGCGTGACAGGGACTTTTTGCCCGTCTTGATTGGTGAATGACCATTGCATCTGGCTGATATGTTCACGAGCTTCGCGCGAACTTCTGTATTGAGGGACTTGAAGCGTCAGTTTTGCATCAGATGCATTAAATACTGCAATCGTCACATCACTTTCGACGCCGATATTGTCTTTGCCTTCTTGAAAGAAAGGCTCATAACGAAAGACAATCTGTTGTAATCCATCTTCCAGTTGTAGTTTTCTTTGTGAGCTAAAAAAACCATCACTTGATATGTTTGCTTTACCACCATTGGCTACCAGAACATCAACGGCTTCCGGGAGGTCAATCGTGACCGATGCCATTGCAGAACTACTTAATAAAATCATGCTGGTGAATGATATGGTCTTGGATATATTCACTTAAATTATCCTTTTTTTATCAAATATTTAATTTGCCTAAAGATGCATGGTTCTTGCCTGAATTACAAGTGACAAATTGAATAACTTGGCTTTGTTTAAAGTGCCTGTCCTTATAACGTATCCCCCTCAATCACGACTCTTGTCATGAAACTGAAAGAGCTAAAAGCGTCTGTCCTTGGAACAGTTTCGACCTGATGCTGACACTTTTCGCTTAAAATTAGTTATGATTCGAAAACTTGTTCAAATGAAGTGAAGATTGTGATGCGTTATTTTTATTTGCTATATTGCTGTTTATTCATCGGATTCTCGGTGGCAACGCAAGCTGCTGACAATGAGTCTTTATTGCAGGGGACATGGGATTGCTCTGCATCTCTTCGCCAGCCTTTGTATCAGTTAAATTTAACCACTCAGGAACATTATCTTGCATCTCATAAGTATGTAACCAAAGGAACACTGATTGCTCGTTTACCGGGGCAGCCTATCGAAGTGTCATATTCTGTTGCTGGGAATGGCAGTTGGAAAGTGGGAGGAGATAAGTTGATCCTTGAGGCGAATGAGTTGAAGGTTGAGAACCTGACGCATCCTGAATGGGAAGCGATGCTGAATCTTAAACAATATATTCCTAAACATGCAGGGGGAACGCTGGATATTGTTCGATTGGATCAACAACGCTTATCGTTAAAAGCCAAAAACTTACCAGATAATATTCAATGTCATCGAAGATAACCGATAGGCTTATCAGCTATCTTTGAGAGATTTCGGGACTCATACTGACGTCCCGAAATTTTCCGCAGTCTATGGGCGACAATAAACCCGTTGGCCATTTACGTAGGTCTGCCGGATGACGCGTTCATCGGCCAGCATAATTAAAGCAAACAGCTTCTCTTCTAATGTTTTTGCCTGTGCCATACGTTGTTTTAGCATTGGTGTGCCATTGACATCGAGTTCAATAAAGTCAGCTTCTGTTCCGGGATTTAAATTACCAATCTGGTGATCCAACTGCATTGCGACAGCAGCCCCTTGAGTACATAAATATAATGATTCAAAAGGGTTGAGGTTTTGATGCTGTAATTGCAGGATTTTGTAAGCCTCAGCCTGATTCACCAGTAGATTGAGGCTGGTACCGCCCCCGACATCACTGGCAATGGCAACTGGTATTCCATGCTCTTTTACGGTAAAATAGGGGAATAAACCACTGCCGATAAAGAGGTTGGAGGTCGGGCAGAAGATTACACTACTATGGTTGCGAGCCAGTGATTGATATTCCCTGGGTTCAAGGTGAATTCCGTGGCCGAATAATGCTTTGTCACGCACTAATCCATAACGTTCATAAACATCCAAGTAATCTTGGGCATCCGGGAATAGGGTTTTGACCCAGTGAATTTCATCGGTGTTCTCACTTAAGTGTGTCTGAATGAAAGCATCTGGGTGCTCTTGTGCCAACTGTCCTGCTAACGCCAGTTGTTCCGGTGTGCTTGTCGGTGCAAATCGAGGCGTAATTGCGTACAAAGCACGCTCTTGATGATGCCATTTTTCCAGTAAATTTTTACTCTCGCGGTAGCCTGAATCAGCAGTATCACGTAGGTTCTCAGGGCTATGGCGATCCATCAACACTTTACCGCAAATCATTCGGGCCTGATAAGTTGCCGCAGCAGTAAAGAAAGCATCGACGGATTGGGGGTGGACGGTGGCGAAGACACTGGCAGTGGTTGTGCCATGAGCAAAAAGTTGTTGAAGAAAAGCGTCAGCTTGCCGTGCCGCATAGGATGCGTCGGCATACTTTGTTTCGACAGGGAATGTATAGTCATTGAGCCATTCTAGGAGTTGGCGACCATAGCTGGCGATCATCTCCATTTGAGGATAGTGAACATGGCTATCAATCATTCCCGGAATCAATAGCCCTGAATGGTTTTCTATCTGTTCAGGGGTAATCTGGTGATGCTGGAAAAAAACATCAGCATCGAGTAGGTCAACAATTTTTCCTTGTTCGATAACGAGAATGCCGTCACTCAGATGTTGGCAATTTTGTTCAGGACTGTGTGTCCTCTTGGGGAAGTGCAAAATCTCGCCCCGGTGAAATGTTTTCTGCATACGTTACTCTTAACTTCCACGATAGGTTGAATAGGCGTAGGGCGAGAGTAGTAATGGAATGTGGTAATGCTTTTGTTCCGTCACATGAAAATGCACATCTATTTGGGGAAAAAATGCCTGACCAAAGGCGTTTTCACAGTAAGATGCCACATCAAATGAAAGTGTATAGTTGTTGGATGATAAAGTGATATCTTCAAAACGGATACGACCATCGGCATCGGTTGTTGCTGATGCAAGTGGTTTTTCGGTGCGGTAACGATACAGTGTTACCGGTACATGGGCAGCAGGCATACCGGAGCCGGTATCGAGAATATGACAACTTAATGTACTCATTGATAAGACTCCATACGCAGACGACTGATTTTCTGTTGCTCTCTGGCCGCATTCATTAATTCATCGCTGCGATTATTTTTGATTCTTGCCTTTATCTGTTCCAAAACCTGTTCTGCCGAGTGTTGGCTCGCACAAATAATAAATATGAAACCGAATTTTTTCAGATAGGCCTGATTGTAATACAAAAGATCGTGCAGCACAGCTTTTGATGCCTGTTTGATTTTTCCTTGTTCTTGTTCACTGAGATGTTCTCCTTGATTATATTTTTTTTGTAACGTGCCGAGATCACCAATCATCGGATGACCAGCAAACGCCTCCAGCCAGTCAGACTCTGAAAGTTGTGCAAATGCGACATCAGCACTTCGGCACAATGCCGCATAATTGAGGCTCGGCATATCAGCCAGCATAAGCTGCTGCCATGATGTACTGGTACAGATTTGAGCCAATTGAGGCTGACTTAAATGAATCGTTTGCGTTGTAGCGTTCATCTCTTTCCTTATTGATAGGGAGATTTGGACATTTTTTTAAGCAATACATTGGCTTGTTGCCAGAGTTGTTGTTGCTTGTCTTGAGCGGAATCGGTTGAAGCCGCGTTCATATCGGCTTGGTTCTGAACTGGTGCCTCATATTGTTCAAAAAGCATACTCAACTGCGCGGCAATGGAAAGTGCCACTTGCATTGGTCGTTTGCCTTTGATATCGGGATGTCCGATTGGGCAAGTTAACTGAGAAATAAGTTCGGGCTGACTTAGCTGCTCTGTGAGCCGGTAGGTGAAACGCTGTTTTTTACCTTCTGAGCCAATGAGACCAATATATGGAAAGCACTGTCTTTCCAAAGCCAGCCGGGTTAAGTCATAGTCTAAACGATGGTCGTGTGTCATGATCACTAGATGCGTGTGGGGGAGTAACGATGCGATCACGGTTTCAGCGGAGTCAAAGCATTGCGTTGAAATCCCTTGTTCACTCAGCGGTGCCAGCCAGTTTGGGCGAGAATCAAAAATAGTTTCGTGACATTGTAACTTGTTAATAATAGGAGCCAGAGCTTGCCCAATATGACCCGCACCAAAAATAGCCACGTGAGGTTGTTGCGTATTGAAATATTCAAACAAGACCTGAACCGCACCACCACAACACTGTTGCAGATCAGCGGTCAAGCTATATCGCTCGATCGACACTGTCGGATCTTGATTGGGTTGCTGACAGCGACGTTGTAGCTCAGTTCTGGCTGTTTCGATGACTTGTTGCTCTAAATTTCCGCCCCCGAGAGAGTCATACTGTCCTTGTGTCGTGATGACCATTTTGGTTCCACAACCGCGTGGCACTGACCCGACTGTTGCAACAATGGTCGCCAGACAGTAATCGCCGCCTTGTTGTTGCAACATATGACAAGCGTCCAACCAGTGCATTGAAGTACAAAGAGATGTATAAACGGATGATTGAGGTGATTGAGGTGTATGGACAGTCATCTTTATCCCTCGCTGTCTGTTTCATGGTCAACCATGGTTGGCTGTGCTTGGTGTGTCAGCCATTGATACTGTTGTTGGCAAGCCATGAGTATTCTTTCACCTGTGGCTGGGGTGTCCAAATCAGGAATGAACTGATGTTCAGAAACTGCGGCAACAGCATCATAAATCGCACACCAAGTGCTGATTGCATGCATAAAAGGCGGTTCACCGACCGCTTTGGAACGGTAAATACTATGTTCTGGATTGGGAACGTCGTAGAGTTCAATATTCATCTGCTTCGGATAGTCACAGATACTTGGAATTTTATAATTCATCGGACTATGACTAACCAGATGTCCTCGATCATTCCAGACGAGTTCTTCTGTCGTCAGCCAGCCTAATCCCTGAATATATCCCCCTTCAATCTGTCCAATATCAATGGCTGGATTCAAGCTACTGCCGACATCATGCAATATATCCACTCGCTCGACGGTCATTTCTCCGGTGAGAGTATCAATCATCACCTCCGAGCAGGAAGCGCCGATGGCAAAATAGAAAAAGGGACGCCCACAAGCCTGTGATCGGTCATAACCAATTTTAGGGGTGCTGTAATAACCTGTTGCAGACAGGGACACACGATTTAAATAAGCCTGCTGAATTAAGGTGGCCCATTCAATTTTTGCGGTATCGAGATAGAGTATGCCATCTTTAATCTCAGGTGTGTGAGATTGCGAGGACAGACACCCGTGGGAGTGTTGTGAGGAGTGCTGTGAGGACAGACACTCGTTGTGGTTTACCGCAAAGTCGAGCAGTCGCTCCTTGAGGGTCATAGCCGCGTTATGTGCAGCCATGCCGTTGAGGTCGGCCCCAGAAGAAGCCGCTGTTGGTGATGTATTCGGTACTTTATCGGTTCTCGTCGATGTTACTAAGATCCAGTCGGTGGGAATACCGAATGTCTGAGCGACAATCTGTTGGATTTTTGTATGGAGTCCTTGGCCCATTTCGGTCCCCCCATGCGAAACCTGAACCGTTCCATCGGTATAAATATGGATGAGCGCACCTGCTTGATTGAGGTGCGTTGCTGTAAAAGATATACCAAATTTGACTGGCGTCAGCGCTAAGCCTTTTTTGAGCACCGGATGATGTCGATTCCATGTGTGGATTTCCTGACGTCGCTGACGGTAATCACAAGATGTTTCTAATCGGGTCAATACATCATAAAGTTCAGCGGTTTGTTCGACTTCCATCCCATAAGGTGTGACGGATTTCCCCGGGCGGTACAAATTCTTGAGGCGAAGATCGAACGGATCTTGCTGCAATGTCATTGCTAAGTCTTGCATCGCTTTTTCAATCACCAGCATCCCTTGTGGTCCGCCAAATCCTCTAAATGCCGTATGTGAAACGGTATCTGTTTTGAGGCGATTGCCAAGAATGCAGGCCTGACCGAGAAAATAAGCGTTGTCGGCATGGAACATCGCGCGATCAACAATGGCATCAGACAAGTCGGCTGAATGACCGCATAATCCATTGACTTCGATATTCGCTGCCAGAATTTCCCCATCGTCAGTTGTCGTTAGTTCATAACGATTAAAAAAGGGATGGCGTTTACCGGTTGTTGACATGTCAATTGCGCGCGGGAGTCTGAATTTAACTGCTTTGTGGGTGAGCTTTGCGCCCAGACTGGCAAGACAAGCCCATGCTGCGGCTTGAGTCTCTTTGCCGCCGAATCCACCCCCCATGCGGCGCATATCAACCGTGACATGATTGAAAGGAATGTTCAGCACTTCAGCAATCAAATTTTGCACTTCGGTTGGGTGCTGGGTTGATGACCGGATAAAAATACCCCCGTCTTCGGTCAACTCGGCAAGACTGATTTGTCCCTCCAGATAAAAATGCTCTTGTCCGCCTATCGCCAGCGTACCGCTGATATTTACGGTGTTTGTTGCGGGTTTTAAAAGTGTCTGTCCTTGGTAAGCTGCACCAACGTTTACCGGGGTAATGGGATTCGCTAAAAACGTCTGTCCTTGGTAGGCACCCATCTGATGAGATGGGAGTAAATGAGTCTGTTGCGACGCTTGTTGATACGAGATCACTGGTTCGCTGGTTTCTTCATATTCAATCAATGCTTTTTGTGCAGCCTGACAAGCGAGTTGGTGGCTTTCTGCAATGACAAAGGCAATGGGTTGACAAAAATAGCGGATGTCATGTTGGCATAGCAGCGGATCGCCTTTATGGATCGTGCCAATTTCATTATGACCCGGAATATCGTGATGGGTTATAACGCGAATGACTCCCGGAGACTGTTGTACTTCAGACAGATCGAGATGCTTGATGGTGCCTTTGGCGATGGTACTGGTGATCAATGCACCATGTAAGCATCCTTGTGGTTCCGGATAATCATCCACAAATAGTGCCTCTCCGGAAACCTGCTTCTCAGCACTTTCATGCCGTAGGGACAGACCGACGACGTCTGATCGATGTTGGGAAGAGTGGGGCTGCTGTGTTGTATAAGGCTGACTGATAAGTTTACGCATGATAAGTCAACCTCGTCTTAATTGGGGGATATCGATGCTCGGGCTGTTCCTGTCGCACTACAATGTTTTGATTTTCAAGAAAATAGCGTTGAAGCAGGTTTTGCACCAGATGAATTCGGTATTGCGCTGAACCGCGAATATCACTCAGTGGATGGATAACTTGAGGAACCCGAGCCTGAGCGTCACGGATCAGCGACTGAGTCAAGGGTTGGCCGATGAATGGGGTTTCTAATGCCGTCAGGCGCACCGATTTCTCCGCAACGCCACCGGCTGCAATAATGCAGTGACTGATATGTTGATGAGCATCAAACGTGAAATTTAAAGCGAGCACAACGGTGGCAATATCATCCTCATAACGTTTGCTGACTTTATAGATCGCATGACGTTGCTGTTGCGCTATTTTGGGCAGATAGATGGCACTGATCCATTGATCCTTTTGTAACCGAGTCTGGCGATAACCGGTTATATAGTCTTCGGGCGCATATCGAATGCGTTCTGTGCCGTTATCAACTTCAATCTGACCATTTAAGCTGATTAGTAAAGGCGCAATATCACCGATAGGTGAAGCATGGCCGAGGCTGCCGCCCAAAGTGGCGCGATGACGGATGGTTATGCTTCCTAAGCGTTCAATCACCTCATCGGTTGACGGGAAATGCTGCTGCATAAACTGATGAACACGATACATTGGGATCGCAGCGCCCAATCGCCAGCCATCACTGGTTTCAGTGATGGTGCACATATCATCGACTTTGGAAACATCGATCAACAGAGGAAGAGACTGATACCGCTGTGTTACTTCTAAAGAGAGGTCGGTCCCTCCGGCAATTAATTTTGCCGTGGGATGCGTTTGACGTAACTGAGCCAACGCCTGACGAGTCTCCGGCATGAAATAGTGTTCAGATTGAAGGGGTGAGACTTGTGCTATCCATTGTTGGACCGAATGTTGTTCAGCATCAAGGGGATCGGGTGCGTTAGTCTGAACGATATCATGGGCGGCTTGAATAAGCGGCCCGTATCCGGTACAGCGACAGAGGTTGCCGGCCAGAAAATCAGCGGGATTCTCTGGTCGGTTGTTTTGTTTTGAGAGCGCATAGAGCGACATCACAAAACCGGGGGTGCAGAACCCGCATTGACTACCATGCCGATTAATGACGGCTTGCTGTACCGGGTGAAGCTGTTCCCCTTGTTTCAGATATTCTACGGTAATGATCTGTTTTCCGTGTACCGCATGTAACGGGGTAATACATGCATTGATCTGACGATAACGCAGAGCTTGGTGTTCATCTTGGTCAACCATGACCACGGTACATGCGCCACAATCGCCACTGGCACAGCCTTCTTTGGTGCCTTTTAATGCACGGTGTTCTCTGAGATAAGTCAGTAGCATCATATCGGCAGATATTGTAGGAATACTGACGATTTGATTGTTAATCATCACTTCGAGCATGATTTTTCTTCCCTGAAAAAGCTGTCCATTTGGTCAAGTTATGTCGAAAAAAAAAACTCACTTCGTGGTGTGTATAGAACGAAGTGAGTTCAGCGATTATTTGGGAATGCTGGCGTCAATTCCCTCGACGTACCAATGCATACCGACCAATTCTTTGTCTGATGCTGTGCTACCGGCTGCAACTTTCAGATGGCCCTGATTGTCTTTTAACGGACCAGCAAACGGAACAATCGCACCGGATTTGATTTTGTCCTGAGTGTCTTGAATGGTTGTCTTGACATCGGCCGGTAAAGCAGGATTGATAGAGGTGATATGAATGACATCATCTTTGAGCCCTCCCCAGTAGTCGGTAGACTTCCAAGTGCCATCCATGACTTCCTGAACGGTTTTAATGTAATAAGGTGCCCAGTAATCTCTCACTGAGAACATATGTGATTTGGGTGCGAAGTGTTGCATGTCTGATGATTGTCCTATCCCCATCACACCACGTTTTTCTGCGGCAATCAGTGGTGCAGGGCTATCCGTATGTTGCAACAGAACATCAACACCTTGATCGATCAATGCATTTGCTGCATCAGATTCTTTGCCGGGATCGTACCAAGTATTGACCCAGACAATTTTAATTTTCACGTTCGGATTGACACTTTTTGCTCCGAGATAAACAGCATTGATATCTCGAATCACTTCTGGGATCGGGAAGGTGGCAATATAGCCAATGACATTCGATTTAGTCGTCATTCCTGCAGCGACGCCAGAGACATAACGGCTTTCATAAGTGCGTAGGGCATAAGTGCCGACATTCTTGCTACGCTTATAGCCAGTGGCATGTTCAAACACAACTTTGGGAAAACGTTTGGCAACTTTGAGCGTCGGATTCATAAATCCAAAAGAGGTGGTGAAGATAATGTCATTGCCTGCTTTTGCCAATTGAGTAATCACGCGTTCAGCGTCAGCGCCTTCGGAAACATTCTCAACGAATGTTGTTTTGACCTGACCATTGAAGTGAGCCTCCATTTCTTGGCGAGCCTGATCGTGTTCATAACTCCAACCATGATCACCAACCGGACCGACATAAACGAATCCGACTTTAAGGGGGTCTTTGGCAAGTGTAGAAGTGGAAAACAACGCTGACAGCGACAAGGCTGCGACGGACAACCACTGATTCATTTTCATGAAAAACTCCATTTCATCATTTTATTGATTATTGTGATTATTAATTAGGGTCTGTTGACCTTTCGTGATGGTTTTTGCAGCAATTTGTCGTGCATTTAGTCAAGGCAGGTCATGTGAAGTGTAGCGCTCTACATGAACCATGACCTAACGCTGGATAAATGAGCGACAAATGCTGCCCAGAGGGTTCATCTGAACGTGTCTTGCTCTTTGTTACGGGTCATTTGCTTAGGATAGCTAAGCGGCATGCCCCGCGCCGCGATCAATACCCGTTCAGATTGAACAAAATTCAACCACGAAAGGTCAACAGCCCCTAGGCATAGACATTCACGGTGAGGCTCTGTTTTTATCAAACACGATTTTGCCAAACCGTTGATAAAAGACTGACTTGCAAAAAGCTGACCACATGGTTGTATTTTGACAAAATCAAATCTCAGCATGGTGTTACTTCGTTTGATTATCGATTGAACCGCTTCAAATTGGTTAGCGGTGTATTTACAGCCGAACGAATCATGGAAAATCCGAGCCGGGGCTACCCATTATGGGGCAATGATTGCACCATAATGGGTAGTTAGATAACAGATCCCACATCGTGATGAACTGACTTATGGACGAATTCAACTACGGATAAACTTAGCTATGAATGTAATTTGGGATCAAATGGTTTTCCCAGACTCATCGGAGTTGCCAATTTTTGACGCAATGCATCAGAGCTGATCAAAACCATGACAATCACTGTTGCTAGGTAGGGAATCATCGCTAATAAATTTGGGGAAATATCAATGCCTAATCCCTGCATCACTAAATGCATGATTGAGCTGCATCCAAATAAGTAGGCGCCGAGCATCAGATAACCAATTCGCCAAGATGCAAAGACGACCAGCGCAAGCGCGATCCATCCTCGGCCGGCGGTCATATTTTCCATCCACATCGGGGTGTAAGCTAATGACATATAAGCGCCGGCAAGTCCGGCCATTGCCCCGCCAAATGCAATGACGCCATAGCGAAGCCGAATGACATTGATCCCCAGAGCATTCGCTGCATGTGGATTCTCCCCCACGGCACGGATGGTCAGACCTAAGCGCGTTCTATGCATGACCCACCAAGTCAGACCGACAATCATAAAGCTAAGGTAGATCAATAAATCGTGCTGAAATAGGATCGGGCCGATAAAGGGGATCTGGCTGAGCCCGGGAATGGTTATCTCCTGAAATCCTTCAATCGTATTCCCCACCAATTGGCTGCCGAGAAATGCGCTCAGACCGGTCCCGAAAATCGTCAGGGCTAAGCCGGTGGCGACTTGATTGGTGTTCAGGGTCTGAGTCAGTATGGCAAATAACAGGGCCATCATGGTGCCGGCAAACATTGCAATGAGTAATCCCAAGCCGAGACTACCAGTGAAATAGGCACCGGCAAATCCAGCCATTGCTCCCATGAGCATCATGCCTTCCTGACCGAGATTCAGTACACCTGATTTCTCACAGACCAACTCCCCCAGCGCAATGAGCAGTAATGGAGTGCCTGTTTTTAAAGCAGCAATCAATATTTGTTGGATGAAAAGTATGTCCATTAAGCCGCTCCGTTGTCATTTTTCTGGTGGCTGGATTGAGGGGATGCCGTCTCATTCGAGAGCGCAAAAGCCGGTGTGATAGCAGAAGTAGTCGTTATGGCGACAGGCCTTTTTCTGCGGACTTTGATTTGGTAATGAATCAGGAAATCACATGCGAGCAGCGAAAACAGCAGGATACCCTGAAAGAGACCGGTAACTGCGGTCGGCAGACCTAACTCGATCTGGGCGAGATCGCTCCCCATGTATAAAGCGCCCATGAAGAAAGATGACACAATAATTCCGACCGGATTGAGTCTGCCCAGATAGGCGACAATAATCGCAGCATAGCCGTATCCGGGAGAGACGGAAGGGATCAACTGCCCAATCGGACCGGTTACTTCAGCAGCACCGGCGAATCCGGCTAATGCACCGGCAAACAGCATGACGCCCCAGACAATTTTATTCCGGTTAAATCCGGCATATTGCGCAGCGGAGGCATCCTCACCGAAGACACGGATCTTAAATCCCGGTAATGTTTTGAACAGAAGAATTGCGGTGATGATGGCAATCACAATGGCAGCAATAATACTGACCGATGCGCGTCCGCTGTCAAACAAGAGTGGTAGCATGACACCGTCTGGGAAGATGATCGATTCAGGGAAACCAAAACCATCAGGGTCGCTCAGTGGTCCATGAACGGCCCAGAGCAGAACATACAGACCAATATAGTTGAGCATAATCGTGGTCAGAATAATATTGGTATGAAACAGACGGTTGAGTAATGTGGGAATTGCAGACCAACACATGCCCGCAATTATTCCAGCCAATAAGACGAGCCCTAACATGGCCATGCCAGCATCTTCACTGGCATGAACCGCTACAGCACTGCTGGCAACGGCGCCGATCAACAGTTGCCCTTCTGCACCAATATTCCAGATATTTGCCCGATAGCAGATAGCCAGACCAACGGCACAGAGCAGTAAAGGCGTGGCTTTCACCATCAACTCGCCAAGATTGTAATTGTCACTGAAAGGTTGGAGTAAAAAGACGTTGAAAGCTTTGACCGGGCTGACATGCAGCCAGAATAACGTCAGGCTGGAAATCAGTAATGTCAGTGAAATCGCGATGAGTGGCGAAAACCAGGCCATCATACGTGAACTTTCGATGCGTGGTTGAACTTTAAGCATTGATGAGCTCCTCATCCTTTAAAAAACCACCGGCAATCCATTGTCCGATTTGCTCGATATTGGTCTCACTGGTTTTGACGATCGGAGACACTTGCCCTTCATAAATGGCGGCAAGACGATCGCTAATGACGAATAGTTCATCGATATCTTCTGAAATGACAATGATGGCCGCACCGGCATCTCTTAAGGCGATCAATTGACGATGAATAGCACTGGCTGCACCGATATCAACGCCCCATGTCGGGTGGGCACAAATCAAAATGCTGGGTTGTTGATTGACTTCACGACCAATAATGAATTTTTGTAGATTCCCTCCGGAGAGGCTCTTGGTCTGAGCTTGTTCATTACGGCATTTCACCTGATTGTCTCGGATCAATTTGCGGGCGAGGGTTTGCCTCATTTTTTGCTGAATAAAGCCAAAACGGGTCAGTTCAGCGGTATGTGTCAGTAGCGTATTTTCTTCCAGCGTCATATCCGGTACGGCACCTTGGCCTAAACGGTTGGTCGGCACATACGCCATGCCGAGGGCACGTCTGGCGCCTGCATCTAAATGCCCGACAGGTTGACCATGAAAAAAAATGCTTTCTTTCGGTGTGCGGTGATCCTCTCCGCTTAATGCTTCCAACAGATCTTCTTGACCATTTCCGGCCACACCGGCAATGCCAAGAATCTCACCACTGTGCATCGACAGGTTGACATCGGTCAGGCCACAGCCAAACGGGTGGGTTGGCGATAACGTCAGTTTATTCGTCTGTAAAAGTGTCTGTCCCCCCAACGATTTTGGATAGCTTTCTGAGAGTTCGGTATCGCTACCGACCATCATTCGGGCAATTGAATTTGGGGTTTCTTGTGCCGGAATACACGCCCCGGTGACTTTGCCACCACGAAGGATCACCGCTCGATCACATAGGGCCGTGACTTCTTTGAGTTTGTGGCTGATAAATAAAATACTACAACCCTCACTGGCTAACTTGCGTAGTACACGGAATAATCCGGCAACTTCCTGAGGAGTCAGCACAGATGTGGGTTCGTCAAGAATGAGTAAGCGAATATCCTGAATGAGGCAGCGTAATATCTCCAATCGTTGACGTTCGCCGATACTGAGGTGATGGACATAGCGATCCGGATCAACTTGCAAATCGTAACGTTGGCTAATTTCCAGCACTTTCTGTTTCAGATTATTAATTTTAAGGAGAAATTCTCGATCCAGACCCAACTCGATATTTTCCAATACTGTCAGTGTTTCGAATACTGAGAAGTGTTGGAAAACCATGCCAATTCCCATCGTTCTGGCTTGATTGGGAGAATGGATTTCAACTTCATGATTATCCCATAAGATCGATCCCTGACTGGGACGTGTGACACCATATATCATTTTGACTAGGGTTGATTTACCTGCACCATTTTCACCTAATAAAGCTAGGATTTCGCCTGTATGAAGCTTCAGATTTATCTGATCATTAGCCACAACCCCCGGAAAAAACTTGCTGACATTCCAGAGTTCCAAGAGTGGTATTTTTGTCATATTCAATGTATTCCCTTCAACATATCAGCAGGTGTGATGCAAAAAGCTGACCAACTGCTCAGTTATTAATGACTTTATTATCAATATAGTGAATAATATGTAGATAGCGTTTTGGGTAGGAGTGCCTGTCCCTGTAATGATTCCTGTCTTGGTAACTGTGTTTGTCCTTGTTTGTCCTTGTTTGTCCTTGTTGGTTCATGTGTTAAAAGTGTCTGTCCTCGTAACTTCGTAACTTCGTAACGACGCAACTAAGAGAAAGACTTGACAGCAATGAAGTAAATCAGGAATAACGGACCAACTCAATCAATACCTCAATAAGGGACGCTTCTTCATATGAAACAAATATCATCGCGTAAAGCTCAGACCGGCGCGATTCGTCAGCGCAATGAAGCGCTGATTCTTCAGGCTGCTGCGGATGAATTTGTCAAACATGGTTATAAAGGCACATCAGTTCAGGCTATTGCTGATCGGGTTCATTTGCCGAAGGCGAATATTCTTTATTACTTTCGTTCCAAAAAAGGTCTGTATTTGGCCGTGCTGGAAGACATTCTCAATCTATGGAACCAAGGGTTCTCCGAAGCCGCTTTAGAGCAACCGCCAGATGAAGTGATTGAACGTTATATTCAAGGGAAAATGCGTTATAGCCGCACTCATCCGAAAGAGTCAAAGATTTTTGCGTTGGAGTTGATCAATGGTGCACAACATATCCAGAACGCTATGCAGTTACCGATGGTGAAGTGGACAGAAAAAACTGCCACCATTATCCAAATTTGGGTTGAACGTGGTTTAATTCGCCCAATTGAACCGCTGTATCTGTTATTCATGATTTGGGGCGCGACACAATTTTATGCCGATTGTGATACAGAAATAGTTCTGATTAAAAAGCGTCCGCTCAATGATCAAGAGTTTGACGATGCCACGCAATTTGTTGTCGATATGGTTTTACGGGGGCTGGGGCTTCGGGCTGAATCATTTGAGTGAATGATATACCAACCATGACCTCAGACTCGGCTTATTAGATTGATAAAATAATATCCATTTGATTTTTATCATATTTTATGTGTGGTGTGACTTGACTGCCATGATTGAATTTTTCTCTGGTAAAGCGCGTTGAGGCAAAATCGTTCTTATAAGACCATTTTTATATTTTTGAGTGACATTACCGATTGTTTTTTCAGGCTTTAAGTGGAGATGCAAGCCTGTTTTATGGTCTATGACCAAAAAAATCTGAGCAATTACGCAATAGCCCTATACACTTAAGTTAAATATGTGAGTTTTGATGTGGTTGTATAGCATATGTATGAATATGTCATAACTCATAAATATACAAACTACAGTTGGCCGGATTTTATGATGCAATGGATAAAGAATCAGTCTATTATTGTCAAGATGGTCTTCCTTGTTGGGACGATGCTCATACTGACCATTATTCTTTCTTCTTTCAGCCTATTTAAGATGAACCGAGTGGCTGAAGAGGTGAAAGGAATTGCCCACGAACACATACCTTTGATTCAACTCGTCAGCGACGCCACTGTAAAACAGTTACAAAGTGCATTAATTGTTGAGAAAGCACTGCGAGCAGCGAAGTTCACGGTAGATGTTGATGCGGAAGAATTACTACGTCTACAACAGAACTTTGGCCTCGTTTCGCAGACGTTTGATCAGGAAATTCAGCAAGCACAGTCTAACCTAAAAGAGATGTTGCAAGAGCATCAAGATGGTGTGCTTGAGAAAGAGCAACGACTATTGCAGCATTTAAATGCTGTGATTACCCATCACCAGCGCTATGAGGACTCTGCTACTGAGATCCTTCAAGCCGTTGCGGAGCATAAAACCAGTCAAACATTATCTGAACAAGCTCGGCAACTGGAAGCGCAGCAGACCGTTCAGAACCATGAACTTAGTGCACTTTTAGCCGAAGTTGAAAAACTCACTGAATCATCGCTTATGCAAACGGAGCTCGAAGAGCAACAGGCCATATGGGGGATGGTTTTATTGGTGGCTGTCTCGTTATCCGTTGGTTTACTGATTGGTTTGTTTATCAGTCGTCAATTAGTTCATTCCTTGTCTTATGCCTGTACGGTTGCTGAGCAGATGTCTCAAGGCAACTTTGATCTTGATGTTCAGGTGGATCGTCATGATGAAGTCGGGCGCCTATTAGGCGCGATGCAGATGATGTCGAATTCATTGGGCAATATTGTGTCGTCAGTGATGAATAGTAGCGATTCGATTGCGACTTCAGTGGTTGAGTTGGCGACTGTTGCCAGTAGTAACCGACAAGCGGTTGATGAGCAGCAGCAGAATACCGAGCAGGTTGCGAGTGCCATGACTGAAATGGCCGCGACAATTACGCAAGTTGCAGCCAATGCCGAAGGGGCTTCCTCATCCAGTCGGCGAGCGGAAGCCTATGTGAAAGATGGGTGCCGGATAATTGAAGAAACCAACCATCTTGCGGAAAATTTGGTGGAAAGTGCTGAAAACTCACAGGCTCTGATCACCAATTTACAATCAGGCACAACGAAGATTCAGGATTTTGTGTCTGTCGTGAATGCCATTGCAGAACAGACTAATTTATTGGCTTTGAATGCGTCGATTGAGGCTGCAAGAGCAGGTGAACAGGGGCGGGGCTTTGCTGTGGTTGCCGATGAAGTTCGAGTGTTGGCAGCACGTAGTCAGGAAGCGACTCAAGAAATTGATTCATTAATTGAATCATTGGTGAGCAACACTGACTCGGCAGTCGGTGCGATTCAGGTCAGTAGTGAGCAAATTGGTCAGTCTTCAGTATTGATTCAGGATATCAGGCAACAAATGAATCTTATTGATCAGGCACTTATCGAATTGAACGAGGCGAATGTTCAGATTGCGACGGCCAGTGAACAACAGTCGGTTGCGGCAGAACAGATTAGCCGTAGTATGGTTCATATCAGAGACTCTGGGCAATCCGTGCTGATGAGCACGAATGAAACTAAACAAGCCAGTGAAGACTTATCGGTACAGGCTTCTGATTTACGCCATTTAATGTCTCAGTTTCGGGTTAAGTCAGGATAACTGGATAGGTTGTTGATGACATGATGAGTCACTCCTGAATCTTCATACAGGTGTGGAGCAATATGGACAATGGATAGATGATCACTCGTTTTACTTTTCTTAGATGGATTGGATTGCTGATCATACTGGCAGTCGGCTTTTCTATATTTCTATTTTTGGTGCATAAAGAGCAATCAATGATGATACCAAAGTCTAAAGAGCATGTTCGTATTGCTGTTTCTCAGACACCATTGTCTTCGCCATTTTTGGTTGCAAAGCAATTAGGCATATTCGCCAAATATGGATTAGATGTAACGTTGGTTCCTTGTTATGGCGGTGTAGCCTGCATTAATGAACTCTTTTCCGGTACGGTGGACTACGCTACATCTTCTGAATCGGTGGTGATGTTTGAAAGTTTTAAACGCAACGATTTTATGGTTCTGAGTAGTTTTGTTGAATCGGACCATGACGTGAAACTGTTGTCATTACAACGTACCGGTGTTCGTCAAGTGAGTGATTTGATTGGTAAAACGGTGGGGATGGTTAAAGCAAGTTCTTCAGAGTTTTATCTGGATGCATTGTTATTGGTCAATAACCTCACCAACAATCAAGTTAACAAGGTTTATTTAAAACCACAGGCACTTACCACTGCGTTGTTTGAGGGACGGGTTGACGCGATATCTGTGTGGGAGCCATATGGTTATCAGGCGGCGTCACAATCAGCCGCGCCTCTGGTTAATTTAAGTTTAAGCGGTGTATATCAACTCTCATTCAATCTGTTGATGATGCGCACGTCTTATATTCAAAAACAAGAGACCCATCAACGTTTATTGCAAGCACTGGCAGATACTATTGATTGGATTCATCAACATCCTGAATCGTCCCGGAGCATTGTAGGCAGGGTACTTTCTGTCAAGAAAATTCAGCTGGAAAGTACTTGGAAAGACTATGTTTTCCGGCTTTCGTTAGGGAATGCATTGTTGTCTAATTTGCAGTTGCAGGCGCGTTGGGCCATTGATAGCGGTATCGTCAAAGGTCCGTTGCCGGATTACCGCAAGATGCTTGCCTCAGATACGTTAGAACGGTTACAGGATCAACAGGACGTTTTACCATGATCCGTTCAATTTCTCGAAAACTACTGTTGCTATTAATCACGACCTTACTGTTGTTTGGGTTGATTATTTTTTCGCTCTGGAGTTTAGCCCAAGAGCAAGCTCAGACCCGGAATAATTTAGAATCCATTATGCAGATTCAGTTGAGTATTGATTCATTGCGTAGTCAGTTGTGGGGATTCTTGCAGTATGAAGACACCGATATGTTGAAACAGGTTGCTGCAGCACAGAAAAAGCTATCGGAAAAATTAGAACAATTTACCCATTCAGACCGCTATACGAAAAATATGATCCGGATGAATGAAAATTTGTCGGTTTTGGTTGCTCAGGAGATAACATTTGGTGAGTCTGCCATGACAAGGGAAGGGAGAATGTCTGGCCGGGATTTACTGCATGCCCGATATAACATGTTGGTGCAGAATATGACAGAAAACCTGCTCGACTTGCAAAGGAAGACATTGAATCAAAGTCGTGAAAATCAACAGATCACACTGTTACTGACGGCCACGAATTTATTGATTTTTTCTGCGTTTGTCTGGGTGTTCGCTTTGCAAATTTATCGACATTTCCAGCATGGCTTTAAAGCCCTGAAACATGGTTTTCATGAGTTAGCGCAAGGTAAATTGAGCAGTCAGATCGAGACAAGCCATTTAGACTCAGAATTTGTTTCACTGGCGGGGTTATTTCACCAGATGAAAAGTGCACTGAGAAAGACAATGGTGTCCAGGGATGATTTACAAACGGAAGTTCATCGACAAACTGAGGAGCTAAAAGCGCAAAAAGAGCGTTTGCTCTTTCTGTCTGAACATGATTATCTGACTGGATTGCTGAATCGGCGCGCTTTTGAGGAGCATTTGGAACGCGTTTTAATCAAAGCAAGTCACTCTGGTGCGAAAGTGGCGGTCTTGTTTTTAGACTTAGATAAATTTAAACAGATAAATGATAATTATGGTCATGAAATCGGTGATGAACTAATCCGCAGCATTGGTGAACGGATTCATCATCATATCCGAGCCTCTGATTTTGCCGGACGCATTGGTGGCGATGAATTTGTGATTTGTTTGGATTTACTGGAAAATGTCGATTATATCGAGACCCGGATCAAACGCTTGTCAGAAGAGATCACTCAACCGGTTGCGGTGAACGACGTACAAATTTCTGTTGGTGTCAGTATCGGGATGAGTTGCTTTCCGGATGATGCATTAAATAAACAAGGGCTACTTTCTCATGCTGACAAATCAATGTATGAGGTCAAATATGGCAAACGTATCGAAAGTCTAGATATATCAGATGCGGTATGAGCCCGAGTGTTCTTTTCTTATTTTCTCTCCATCTTATCTTTCCTCCATATTCCTCAAATTTTTCAATCCATCCTTTAGGTTCATACCAGAGATTTCGGTTCATGATTGGTTTTGCCTGAGGAATAGTCGTTTGAATTATTGCTGTTAAAACTTCATCTTAGGGCGACTTGGGTATATTCTGATGCGATTGATGAATATTCAATAGATTGAGTTATCGTCACCTGTCGACTAAGGATATAAGTATGAAAGTTCGTTTCATCGTATTGATGAGTGGGTTGTTATTGAGTGTGTCTTGTTGGTCTGCAGACGCTTTATTTGCGGTTGCGAATAATTTTTATCGGCCAATGAAAGCGCTGAGTCAGGATTTTGAATCACAGTTTCCACATCATATCGAAATTTCAACCGGGGCGACTGGGCAGTTATATGTTCAGATTACGCAGGGTGCACCGTTTGATTTATTTTTTGCAGCGGATACTGCCCGCCCGACCAAATTGGTTCAGGCTCAGCAGGCGAGCGATCAATTTACGTATGCGCGAGGCACGCTCGTTTTATGGTCTGCACAACCAAAGATTGCAGTGAAAGATCTCTTACTGAGCGGGAATTATACACATCTCGCGATGGCAAACCCCCAATTGGCACCGTATGGTCTTGCTGCGCAGCAGGTTCTTGAAAAAATGGGACTATATACGAAAATTCAGGATAAAATCGTCCAAGGTAAGGGACTGAATCCCACATTCCAGTTTGTTGTCACCGGCAATGCCGCGCTGGGATTTGTGGCGAAATCTCAGGTTTATCAGAATAATCATTATCAATCCGGTTCTTACTGGGAAGTCCCACGTGAAGATTATGCTCAAATCCGGCAAGATGCGGTGGTATTACCAGCCGGACAGACCAATAAGGCCGCGCAGGCATTTCTGCATTATCTGCAGACGGATAGGGCACAGCGTATCATCCAGAGTTATGGATATCGGTAAGTGAATTTAAAGGTAAATGGATGGAAATTGACAGCGTTGTGGTGCTGACAACCTTAAAACTAGCCGGGGTCGTCACTTTCAGTTTGTTGGTGCTTGGGATTCCGGTTGCGTGGTGGCTATGCGTTTCTAAATGTCGCTATAAAGGGGTCGTTGAAGCGATTTGTTCCCTGCCGATGGTGTTACCGCCGACGGTACTGGGTTTTTATCTATTACTTCTTTTTTCGCCTCAAAGCATGATTGGTCAGCTATTGCAACAACTCCATCTTGGACAATTACCTTTTTCTTTTACTGGGATTGCGATTGCTTGTACCATCCATTCTTTTCCATTTGTCTTACAACCTTTGAAAAATGCATTTCTTGCGATTGGGCAATTACCGATTGAAGTTGCGGCAACGCTCAGAGCCTCTCCGTGGGATCGTTTCCGTTCTGTGATTTTACCATTGGCCTGGCCGGGGATTTTTTCGGCGGCCATTATGGGGTTTTGCCATTCACTGGGCGAGTTCGGGGTTGTCTTGATGATTGGTGGTAATATTCCGGGCAAAACTCGGGTGATGTCGGTTGAGATTTACAACTACGTTGAAGCGCTTGAATTCGGTAAAGCGCATTTACTTGCCGGCAGTTTGGTTGGCTTCTCTTTTATCGCTTTGTTAGTGATGTATTGGTTGAATCATCGCTATCGTTATTCGGAGAGGTGAGTTTTTGAGTTCTATTCATGCGGCATTCGCCATTACTTATCCTGATTTCTCTTTAGCGGTTGATTTAACATTACCCGCTTCTGGTATCACGGTGCTATTCGGCCCTTCCGGTTCTGGAAAAACGACGTGTCTGCGAGCGATCGCTGGGTTAGTGAATCCAGCGCAGGGGAGACTACAGGTCGGTGATGAGGTTTGGCAGTGTTCTGAGCAAGGGATCTTTCTCCCGACACATCGGCGTGATATTGGCTATGTTTTTCAGGAAGCCGGATTATTTCCGCATTTATCCGTTCAGCAGAATCTGGAATATGGTTATCGACGGATCCCAGCCAGTAAACGGCGGATCTCTGTGGACAGTATTTGTCGTTTTATCGGTGTGAGCCATCTGTTGGATCGTTCGGTTCATCAGCTCTCCGGGGGAGAGAAACAGCGAATTGCGATTGCACGCGCATTGCTGACTTGTCCCAAATTGTTATTGATGGATGAGCCGTTATCGGCACTGGATGTCAAATTGAAATCCGAGATCCTACCGTATTTGGAAAAAATTCATCAGGAGCTGTCCATTCCGGTGATTTATGTGACACATTCGGTTCGGGAGCTGGCTCGTTTAGCCGATCATGTTGTGTTGTTTCAAAACGGACAGGTCGTTGTCAGTGATCAGGCAGAGGTTGTGATGTCCGATCCCCGTCATCAGGATATATTTGGTGATGAGTTGGGGAGTATTTTTGATACACGAGTGGTTGACCATCATTCAGATCGGATCACACAGCTCAATAGTGACGGTGTCATGATTTGGGCGCCCGGGCACATTGGGGAGAAAGGTCAGTCGTACCGCTGCCGAGTGTTGGCTTCTGATGTCAGTATTGCGCTGTGTGAGCCGGAACAAACCACAATGCTCAATCGCCTGCCGGCTGTGATTGTCGATATTGACCATCGTAAAGAGCAGCAAGGGCAAGTGGTTGTGGTACTGGCATTGTCCAGTCACCATCGGCTGCTGGCACAAATTACGCTGAGATCAGCATCTGAATTGGGGTTATCGGCCGGCATGTCCGTGTGGGCGCAGATCAAGTCCGTGGCATTGTCCTGAGCCGAGCTGAACGCATATTAATATGCCCAAACAGCATTGGGCTATCTGGGCATATTCTTACCAAAGTCGGTCCCTCGATGATTAACGCCAGTCCTCATCTAGGAAGTCTTTGCCTTCCGGCGCATATGGACCTTCGTCATTCAATGAATGATCCACGATATCCTGTAAATGTTCTAATTGCCGTTCCAGATGATTGATGGTTTGGTAATCACCCTCGGAGCAAGCAACATAGATCTGCTGCTCAAGTGATTCAATACGATCGCGAATGTTCATATTGCACCTCCTCTATTGATGATGGTGTCTATCACCGTGGTACTCAGTGTTAGTGTAGTCAAAAGATCGCGGAGCGAAAATGTTTTCAGTCCGACTAGAAATAGGGATGAATACCACTATTTTTGTGGTTATTTGCTAACCGATTGATATCGATTTGCTGATGAAGTGTGCAAACAAACGGTTTTTAGGCAAAAAGCGCTTTTCTTTTTTTTTAGTTGTGGCATCTTATCGACCTCAAGCCGATATGCGGGCATCGTATAATGGCTATTACCTCAGCCTTCCAAGCTGATGATGCGGGTTCGATTCCCGCTGCCCGCTCCAAGCTTTTCTTCCTCCCTTGTTACAACACCTCATTTGCATGAACCATCACATCCACCGCCACATTTGCCTTTTTTCTTAAAAATTTTTACGTAGAGATAATACGCAGCACCTGCAATACATAGGCCCAATATTGCAATATCCCAAAAACTATATGACTGTTCAACCATGAAATGTGCTCCTAAATATTCTTAATTTCTATTTCATCAGGTAAGCGTTTGCGTATTAAATGGTCTTTAAAGCCGAGTAATAGCAATAAGAATAATCCAGTAAAGTATGCAGTAGTCATCGCTTGAATACCTGATAGATTAAACACCGTACCTATCGTAAAGACTGTACTAGCGACGGCAAAACCGAGAGTTGTTGGCAATACGATGGATAACAACATCCATTTATATTCACCGGTTTGTACTTTAATCATCATAACTGTCGCAAGGCATGGTGGGTAAAGTATAAAGAAAAGGATAAGTGCAACTGCTGTGATTTCACCATGCTGACTTAAGCCATCGGCACTTTCCATCCTCTGCTCTAATTTTTCGTTGCTATCCTCATCTTGCTGAAAAAGCACACCAAGTGTTGCTACACTGCTTTCGCGAGCTGCGAAAGAAGAAAATAGCGCAACGTTAATTTTCCAATCAAAACCTGCAAATTGGGTGACTGGTTCAATTGACCGCCCAAAACTACCTAAAAGTGATGCTTCAAGGCGTCTCTCTTTCATCTCTCGGCGTATTTTTTTGCGTTCGGATGTCAGTTTTCGTAATGCACGTGATACAACTTTTGCGCCTTTATCACCTTTTGGTGGTACGATTAGCACGTAAAAATCGGGGTTACGTTTTTCAAAGTCCACATTGACACGTTTAGACTCTTCCGCCCCAGAAGCGTTAAGTTTTGCGCGTTTGAAGTCAGTGTAGTAATTAACGAGAGAGGGTAAGTTTTCTTCATTTATAGATTCTGCGTAATCGGTTTTAGCGATGCTACGCTCAAATTTTTGTATCGCTTTATTAGCGGCATCATGAAAAGCTTGTTTTTCACCTTCTGGTACCCCAGGGAACTGAAGTAATACGAAAATAATGGTTGAAACGGCCAGAACGATAGTTCCCACCTTTTTTATGTAAATCCAAGTTCTTTCTATGGAACGAGTCACCACACTACGTGCGGTGGGTAAATTATAGCGTGGTAGTTCCATGACAAAAGGTGCGGTTTCTGTTTTTCGTAGAACAGTTTTGGTTAGCAATTTCGCAACCAATAACGCACTAATAATACTGATGGTCGAGATATAAAACATCATGAGCGCTTTGTCTTCTACAAAAAAGATACCCAGTAACAAAGTATAG
Organism: Vibrio gazogenes; assembly: GCF_023920225.1. Lineage (NCBI taxonomy): Bacteria > Pseudomonadati > Pseudomonadota > Gammaproteobacteria > Vibrionales > Vibrionaceae > Vibrio > Vibrio gazogenes. The sequence goes on along the minus strand of NZ_CP092588.1, from coordinate 629,860 downwards.
AGCGGAATTTTCGCTAAACAGTTCATGTATGGCACAGTCAGGATGGTTGCTAACCTTGCTCTGTTATCCGGAATCCCCTTAGTCGCCATAACACCGGGAACCGCACAGCCTCCAGCGAATACACCCGCCAAAATCATCGGTAAGGTACTTTGCCCATGAAGGCCAAACTTATGCAGAACCCGGTCAGAAATGAAGGCGATACGTGCCATGTATCCAGAGTCTTCAAGGATGGCGATTAACGCAAACAGAATGATAAAGATAGGGATATAGTTTAAAAGCGTATTGGCTGAGTCCACCATCCATAAACCTAAAGAGCGAACATAAGGGTCATAAAGGAAGCCTGCATCTGGCAGAATACCCGCTATAATTTCTCGCAGTGAAGCCAGGTAGGGCCACCAGTAGTTAGTCAGTTCATAGCCGTAGACAATGGAACATTGATAAATGATAAAAACGGTTGCAACTAAGAATAACGGAGCCCCAATCTTGTTCAGAACGACTCGATCAATTCTTTGGCTCATCGATGGCTTGTCAGAATGGCTCTCAAATATTACTGATGCATCAATGAGCTGTTTTACCGCTTTTTGTCTTTGAGCAACGATATAATCACTAACGGTCATTGCAAGTTCTTCTGATAAATCAACCAGTTTAGCGTCAAGGTCGTTTTTAAAGATCTCAAATGAAGTGCTATCGGTGTTGTTTGCCAAAAGCTTCAGGACTTCACTATCTTTTTCCAACAACTTTAGAGCCGCCCAACGTAAAGATGGTAATTCCGATAGCGACAGTTGTTCTATAAATTGGCAGATGGAATCTAGCGTCGATTCGATTTTAGGATATGAGACGGAATAATTTGTTTTCTTCGCTTGTCCCAGCACCGATTTTATTGACTTAGTTCCCTGGTTTACACGGCCCACACAAGAAATCACGGGAATATTCAGCGCGTTAGATAGTGCATCTTGGTCGATTTTTACTTTCTCTGCCGCAGCGACATCCATCATATTGAGTACTAGCACTAATGGCTGTTCTAGCTCGATTAATTGCAGGGTTAAATGCAAGGATCGCTGAATGTTTGAAGCGTCCATTACATTCAATACAACGTCTGCTTTCTCTTCTAACAGAGCTTTTCTTGCTACACGCTCCTCAAGAGAGAAACTCGTTAAGCTATACGTCCCTGGTAAATCTATAAGTTGATATTTTTCATTCTCATGAGAAAAATAGCCCGCTTTTTTATCTACAGTAACACCGGGGTAATTGGCAACGTGCTGCTTTGCGCCGGTAAGCATGTTAAATATTGTCGATTTACCCGCATTTTGTTGCCCAGCCAGAAGAACTCTTTTATTAGCCATATCTTTTTCCCTACTTCGCTTCCGTGCTTACGAGTGTGTTTCAACCGTAATTAAATCCGCTTCACTTTTTCTCACGACTACGCTGGTAATCCCTACTCGTATTTCTATTGGATCCCCCAAAGGTGCTTTACGAATGAACACTATCTCCATATGAGGTAGTAGCCCTAGGTCTAACAAGCGTTGACGAGTCGCACCTTTTGACTGATGGGAGACGATGGTCGCTTTGTTTCCTACGGGGACTTGTGAAAGTAAGGTACGCATAAATGGTAAAACCTAAAATGAGAAACAGTTAACAACAGTTTAAGAGGCATAACTCGCATTGAAAATAAGCTTAGTCATAAGTTTAAGCGAGTGTTGATCTGGATCAATAGTAATACAAATAAGAATGATTCGCACTAGTATTTTAGAATTTTCTGAAGTAACTTAATGGCTATTGTACGCAACGTAACCGCATGTTGTTGTTTAAATGCTCATGACTTGGAGGCTCAATGAACAAAGTAAAACTAACGGTTTTTCTAGCCGCTTTTATTCCAGCACTCTCATTTGCGCACACCCCACTTTGCTCGTGCTATGACATGGGAGATGGAACGGTACTATGTGAAGGTGGTTTCTCTGATGGTTCATCGGCCGCGGGTGTGAAGATGTCAGTATTGGACGCCAATGGCGCTGAACTTATCAGCAGTAAAATGAGTGAAGATGGCGAATTTGAATTTAAAAAACCATCTGGTCAGTACTCGGTGCTATTTGATGCTGGCCCCGGCCACAAGATTGAAGTTGATAGCAAAGATATTGTCGAATAGTTAATTAATCTATAAGTAAGGACTTTTCAATGAAAAAAACAACTCTGGCTTTAGGTCTAGCAGCTTTAGGTTTATCAGCAGCGAGTCAAGCTCACTTTCAACTTTTATATACCCCAGAATCGCAGCTTGAAGCGCCAACAACATTAGATATGAAACTTGTGTTTGGCCACCCAATGGAAAATGGCCATGTGATGAACATGGATCAACCAGAAGAGTTTTTCGTGACGTTTAAAGGTGATAAAACCGATCTTAAAGATAAACTCAAAAAAATTACCTGGAGTGGTCACGATAATAAAGCGGATGCGTTCCAAGTTGAATATAAAGTTCGTCGTAATGGTGATTACATATTCACTCTAGTACCTGCACCATACTATGAAGCAGGCGAAGATATTTACATTCAGCAAATTACTAAGCGCTATATTAATAAGGGGGCGATGCCGACTGGCTGGGAAGAGCCGTTAGGTCTTAAAACAGAGATCGTTCCAAAAAATAAACCTTACCAAATTTTCACCGGTAGCACTTTTACCGGTCAACTTCTTTCATCTGGTAAACCAGCGGCTGGTGTTGAATGTGAGATTGAGTTCGTAAACACAGAAGTTGATACTAAAGCAAATGGTTTTGGTAAAGGCACGTTCCGTGATGTGCCGGCTTCAGCAATGGTCGCAATCACGGATGACAACGGCATGTTTACATTTGGTATTCCAGCGGCAGGCAAATGGGGTTTTGCGTGCTTAGGTTCTGGTCCAGATACAGAGTTTAAAGGTAAAGAGCTTTCGCAAGATGCAGTTATTTGGATCGAAGCTAAAGACTTATAATCAACTTTTACTGTAATTTAACTTCGCTCTGCTTATAAATTTTTTATGGGTGGAGCGTTTTTGTTTTTAGAGTTTTCAAAGAGGGCACAACTCAATGAATGGGTTCTACCCGTTTTCACGGACGGTTTAGTAACGACGTAAACTTGTCCTGTATTGATTTGCCAGTTTACGTACGTTGAAAGCGTTGAAAGGACAGACACTATATCCTCCAATACCCATCTTGTAATCGATTCTAAATCACTTCACCTAAAGCAATATTTTCCCACCTATCATATGAATGTCTTAAATTAAACACGCTCAAGTGAAACTGCATGTATATATTCCGTTGAAAGGACAGACACTATATCCTGCAAATACCCATCTTGTAATCGATTCTAAATCACTTCTCCTAAAGCAATATTCTCCCACCTATCATATGAATGTCTTAAATTAAACACGCTCAAGTGAAACTGCATGTATATATTCCATTGAAAGGACAGACACTATACCCTGCAAATACCCATCTTGTAATCGATTCTAAATCACTCTCCTAAAGCAATATTTTTCCACCTATCATATGAATATCTTAAATTAAATACTTACAAGTGAAACAATATGTATATATTCAGTGTATTTTTCGTCCTATAGTTATTATTGTTATAGTTTAATTTTTAAAATAAATTTGAATTATTAAATTATTTAAACAATAAATAAAAACACTTGCAGTGTAGTGTCTTTTAAAAATGAATTTCTGTCTAAAAATAAATGTGAGCAATGTTGTTTTATCAATTCATTATGAAATTCACCTATTTCATGATGAATTATAATTGATTGGTTCAGCAGAAAAAGTGTGATTTTAATCGTGAGCGCATTTATTTTTATCATTACAAATCATATGGTTATAATTTTATTGACGGGATTTTATTTATGGCATGGGAACTGCAAATATATAAATGAACATTAAATATTGGAGAAAAATAAAAATGGGTTACAAAATTTTACTTCCTCAAGAAATAATGAAGGAAGGACGTGAATATCTTGAAAGCCGTGGTTACGAATTAATTGATGGCTCAGGAATGGAAGAAGAAGATATCATCCGAGATATTCCCGATTGTGATGGCATTATTGTTCGTTTGTCAAAAATGACAGACGCAGTTTTTGCGGCAGCACCGAAATTAAAAGTCGTTGCACGTCATGGTGCCGGATATGACACAGTCGATTTAGAATCCGCTAAAAAACACGGTGTGATGGTTCTGAATGCGCCCATTGCGAACAGTATGTCGGTCGCTGAGTTGGCCATCTTTTACATGCTGTACTGTTCTCGTAATTTCAAGATGGTTGAAAACCACATGCTTGACGACTACTACTTTGCCAAATTGAAAACTAGTAAAGTTGAGTTAGATGGCAAAACACTCGGTATTGTCGGCATCGGTAACATCGGCTCTCGAGTTGCTAAGAAAGCGCTTCATGGTTTTAACATGAAAGTTATTGCTTACGACCCTTATAAAACTCAAGAACAAATCCCTGAAGGTGTTGAGCTGGTTAATGATTTTGACACTATTTTCAAAGAAAGTGACTTTGTTTCAATGCATTGCCCTGCAACAAAAGAAACGATTGATTTCGTTGGACAAAGACAATTTGATTTGATGAAGAAAACCGCATATTTCATCAATACCGCACGTGGAAAAATTGTTGATGAAGCTGCTTTATACGACGCACTTGTTAGCCATTCTATCGCAGGCGCTGGTGTTGATGTGCTTAAAGAAGAGCCATTTGATCCTAACCACCCAGTATTTACTTTGGAAAATATTGTTGTTGCGCCACATATCGGTGCTGCGACAAAAGAAGCCACTGACCGTGCATCGTTACATTCCGCTATCGGGATTGATGAAGTTTTATCCGGTAACAAGCCAAGTTGGCCAGTCCCAGGTTTTTAAGGAGTAAATATTATGTCTATTGGTAATCGAGTTTATAAAGGGCGTCCAGCATTCAACTTAAGCTTATTGGCTGAATATGAACAATTGCCTACAGCAAATATTGCGGATCAAATGAACCGAATTGCTGTATTAGGGAATGGAATCAAGCGGATTTCGTCGCCAGAGAAACCAATTATGGCTGGTTATGCCATTACAGTAAAAGTAAGAGCTGGCGATAATTTAATGCTACATGCTGCATTAGAGTTGGCCGGTCCAAATGATGTCATTGTCGTATCGAATGAAGGTGATCGTACTCGAGCAATTATGGGTGAGATTATGGTTACTTATGCGAAATATGATCGAAAAATTGGAGGCATCGTACTGGATGGCCCAATTCGAGATATCGATGCATTGTCGCAAATGGATTTTCCATTATTTGCTACAGGAGCGAACCCTGCAGGTCCATTTAAAGAAGGCCCTGGTGAAGTAAATACGCCGATTGCTGTTGGTGGCGTTGCTATATGCCCTGGCGATCTCATTGTTGGTGATGCTGATGGCGTCATTGTCATTCCAAATCAAGATGCCGAATCACTGTTAGATAAAGCAAAAGAATATTCTAAATTTGATGCAAGTAAAGTTGAAGCCGCAAAAAATGGTAAGGCAAATAAAAGTTGGGTAATGAAATCCCTTGAAGCCAAGGGAACTGAATTTTTTGATCATCCATATAAATAATTTAATAACCAATAATTAATTACATAGGGCATAAATTTTGCCCTATGTGAGAAGTGAAATTAGGTGAAACATGAAAGTTATGAACTTATTACCAGTGGTACTAATTGCTGCTGCTTTTTGGGTGATACCTAGCCCAAGTAATCTTAACGTTGATACCTGGCACATGGTTGGTATCTATTTATCCATGCTATATGGCCTCGTATTTAGGCCTTATACAGATTCGGTAATGATGCTAATTATTGCTGGATTTGCATCTTTATTTGTTGACTCTAAAGTCCTATTTGCTGGTTTTGGCCATCCACTGGTATGGTTTATTATCAGTGCATTTATTATCTGTCGCGCTTTCGTGATCACTGGATTAGGGAAGCGGATTGCTTATATATTGCTAAGCAGATATGGTAATAATACGCTGACACTTGGGTATCTGATGATGTTTACAGATGCTTTACTTGCGCCTGCGACTGGTTCGAATATGTCACGTTCTGGTGGGATCACGTACCCTATTTTCCGTAATATTGCCGAAAGCTTAGACTCACATCCTCACAGCCATCCACGTAAGATCGGTGCTTACTTAACCATGTTAATGTACATCGTTTCCATGGGAACTTCTTCGTTATTCATGACTGGTATGGCAACCAACTCTATTATTGTCTCGCTGGCTAATGAAATCCTAGGTATTCAGTTAGAATGGTTACAGTGGCTAAAAGCTTCGATTGTCCCGGCTGGACTCGTTCTATTAGGTGCGCCATATATTCTATATAAAATTTACGCGCCAGAGCTTAAGCATATCGCCAATGTCAGAGAAGTTGCACTCGATGGTCTAAAAGAACTTGGTGCTGTAAAACGTGAAGAAAAACTTCTGATTATTTTCTTTTTGATCGGCGTACTTGGTTGGATGACAGGTTCGATTACAGGCATCAAGTATGTTTCAGTCGGACTTGCTTTTCTTGCATGTTTGTTAGTGTCTAAAGTATTGACTTGGAATGACGTGATCAGTGAAAAGTCCGCTTGGCAAACTTTTGTTTGGTACGGTGCTTTTTATGGCGTAGCGACAGCACTATCAAAAGGTGGATTCTATATGTACTTGGTTGGTGTTATCCAAGGATATATTGATTTGTCAGGGTATAGTCAGTTTACTTCATTGCTTGTTCTTGTTTTGTTCAGTTTGTCTGTACGTTATTTCTTCGTGTCGAATAGTGCATTTGTTGTGTCCTTTTATCCGGTTCTATTTACATTAGGCATGTCCACAAATGCAGAACCACTGTACATAGCATTATCATTAGCATTCTCCGCCGGCTATGGCGCACTGCTTACTCACTATGGAAACGGTGCTGGTGTTATCACTTTCTCAAGTGGTTATGTTCCGCAGAAAACTTTCTGGAAACTGGGCACTATATTTGTATTCATCAATTTAGTCGCTTACGTGTTTATTGGTATTCCATATTGGAACCTAATCGGTATGTAAGGATAGAATCATGAAAGTAGATATTCTGATTAAAAATGGTACAACGGTTGATCTTGCTAACCAGGATTTTGTAAAAAATGATATAGGCATTATTGGTGATCGGATTGTCGATATCGAAGGGGAAGCAGTAGACGCTGAAACGGTAATTGATGCAGAAAATTGCTTCGTATTACCGGGATTGATTGACTATCATCTACATGCTTTTCATGATGGCACGGCTATTAGTGTCAATGCTGATGTGATTTGTCTACCGAATGGTGTCACTAGTGTTGTCGATGCCGGTAGTAGTGGTTGGGTGAATTTCCCTGCATTTAAAAAGCATGTCATCACTCAGTCTTTGGTTAAGATAAAAAGCTACCTAAATATGGTCAACGTAGGATTATCGACATTAGGTGGTGGACCTACCGGATATTTGGAAAATATCAACCCTGCTAATTTTAATCTTGATAAGATAAAAGCAACTGTACAGGGCGATGATAATATTCTTGGTTTGAAGTTGCGTTATAGCAAAGACCTATGTAAAGACAAAGGATTCTCAACGGACCCATTTGACGAGACGGTAAAATTAGCTCGAGAACTGAATACTAATTTCTGTGTTCATGTGACTGATTCGACGAAGCCACTCTATGAGTTAGTGTCTAGTTTTGATAAAGGCGATGTGCTTGCGCATTGTTTTCATGGCGTTGGTCATACGATTCTTGATGAAGACAATAAGGTCTATCCACAAATAAAAGCAGCTCAAGAGCGGGGCGTTGTTTTTGACTGTTCAAATGGTGTCGCACATTTTGATTTCAAAGTTGCACAGGCGGCACTGGATGATGGGTTTTATCCAGACATTATTAGCACCGACTTAACATTAAAAAATTCGTTAAGGACAGATAAAGTATTCAGCTTATTGTTTGTGATGTCTAAATATATCAATATGGGAATGCCTTTATTTGATATAATAAAAGCTGTTACCACGACACCAGCGAATTTAATGGGAATGGATGGGCAAATTGGTGTTCTTTCTCCTGGAGCATTTGCTGATGTGGCCATTGTAAAAATGAAAAAGAAGAAAGTTACTTTTTCAGATACGGGTGGCAATGAATTACAAGGGGATTGCTATTTAGATAATTTAGCAACAATCTGTAATGGTAATATTGTATATCGTAAAATTCATTTTTAGATATCACCAAATCTAGTTAATAATGTTGAATAGTCCATCACTTGAAAGTATTTTACTTTTAAGTGATGGATTTTTTTGTATAATGTGAAGTCAATTCTGATATAATAGCGGTTGCTTTCATTATTGATATATGCGAGGTCGTAATATGAAATTCAATGATATTGCAATATTTTCAGTATCAAGGATAATTTCTGAACGGATATCAACATTACTGGTTGAAAAAGATATTGACATCCAAATTTACGAGCTCGAGCATTATGATGTCATTGATAAAGCACAGGAATTAGTTAATTCTGGAACAAAGGTAATTATTAGCAGAGGTGGTACTGCAGCTGTATTACGTCGATGTGTTAATATCCCAATTGTAGAGATTCCACATGATTTCTATGGCATATATAAAACAATAGAAGAAGCTAAACGTTTCGGTGATAAAATTGTTGCAATTGGGTTTCCTCAATATTGCAATATGCTTAAACATTATCAGTCCATCACCCATGAATCTTTTAAAATATGCCAAGTCTATAATCATAAAGAGATTGAAGACATTATGGCAACAATTAAAAATGATGGATGTCATGTTGTCATCGGCGGATTAACTGTTAATCAATTTGCTGAAAAATATGATATAAATGTTGTCATGGGAGACACGGATAATTTATCCATTGAAGTCGCATTGAATCAAGCTGTTAATCTTATTAAATATATTAATCAAGAAAAATTAAAATATAATATTTTAGATAACTCTATTAATTTGTCATCTGATTCTATCATAAGTTTTGATGGTAGTGGAATCATCATAAATGTTAACTATCAGGCTAGGAAGAATTTTGACTGTGATGTAGGCGATAATATATTTCGCTTTAAGGTATTTAAAACATTGCATGAGTATATTATTAGTGAAAATAATGTTAAATCTCACATTGTTGAATATAATAATAAAAATTTTGATCTTTCATTAAGTCATATCCATTCTAAAGAGAACTTTTTTTCTATTTTGAGAATTGGTGTCGTAAAAAATTCTATTTCTATGACTCGTCAAAATAGTCATTTCCCCACTCGTTATTCCTTTGTCGATATTTTAGGTTCATCAGAAAAAATTAAAGAATGTATTTTTAATGCAAAAAAATTTGCTAAGACCGATTTTCCTGTATACATAGAAGGTGAAACAGGGACGGGTAAGGAATTATTTGCTCAAAGTATACATAAAGATAGTTTAAGAAGTAATAAACCTTTTATCGCATTAAATTGTTCCGCAATTCCAGAAACTTTATTAGAAAGTGAACTTTTTGGATATGAGGAAGGTGTCTTTACAGGTGCTAAGAAAGGTGGAAAAGTCGGGATTTTTGAATTAGTTGATGGTGGTACTATTTTCTTAGATGAAGTGAGTGAAATTTCTTCTCTTGTCCAATTGAAATTGCTCCGAGTCCTCCAGGAAAGAGCTTTTTCCAGAGTCGGTGGTAATGCTCTTATTTCTACTGATTTCAGGCTGATTACGGCTAGTAATAAACCGTTGAAAGAAATGGTTATAAATGACAAATTTAGAAGAGATTTTTTTTATAGACTGAATATATTAAAGCTTCCCGTCCCCAATCTTCATGCTCGTGAAAATGATGTAATTCTGCTTGCTAATCAATTTGTTACATTAAATGGTAGAGAACTCAAGTTCTCCGATGAAGCTGCTCAATTTATGTTAAATTATGAATGGCCAGGTAATATTCGTGAATTACAGTCTCTGGTCTATCGTTTGATTGTTTTGTGTGAATCAGATGATGTGAACCTTAATGATTTAATCGAATGTGGTGAGTATCTAGATCACGGTAGTTTTAATCATGGTCTATTAGAGTCCAATGAATTGGAGATTATCAAGAAAGTTCTTTCAGAAACTCACGGTGATAAAGTTCAAGCAGCTAAAAAGTTAGGGATCAGTGTGACAACCTTATGGCGAAGAATGAAGAAGTTTAAGATTCATACATAAAATATTTTACATCGAAGACCGTTTTACTCGCTCTCTTTTTGATTTATACCGATGTATTGGCATATTTAGGTGGCGTTTTACATGAGATGCAATATCTTCAATCTTAATATCCCTATTGTGGTTGTTGGTAATCTAGTCAAGTATGAACTGAGCATTTTATAATCGGTATAATTGATGTGACAACACACTGTGCTAACTGAATGAAGCGAACTGAACGAAAAAGTGACTTGTGATGAAAGAGCGAGAACTGATTGAATTAACCGGCAAGCAAACTCAGCTCATGATTGAGTTGGGAGAATTTGCAGAAATACTGCATTGGGGAAATCATGTTGGTGGTGAGATAGAGCGTTATCGCTCGACTTTACATCGTCCTATCCCTTATGGTCGTTTGGATACAGATGTATCAGTGACGTTGTCACCTGAATTGGGGCGCGGCGTATTTAGCAGCCCAGGTCTCGAAGGGCACAGGAATGGTCAAGACTGGGCACCGGTTTTCATACTGAAAAATGTTGTGCAAACAGGATGTGCGTTGAAAGGACAGACACTACATCTTGAGAGTGAGGACCCGTTGGCCGGCCTTCGCCTGAGCACAGAAATTCATCTGGACGAATATGATGTGGTAAAAACTCGCCATCAGTTAACCAACATCAAGTCTGGTGCCTATCAGGTCAACCGTTTTGCCAATACGTTGCCGTTACCGGCGAAAGCGAAAGAACTGATGACATTTTACGGACGCTGGGTGAAAGAGTTTCAGACTGAGCGTCAGCCATTGCTTCAGGGTGGTTATCAGCAAGAAAATCGGCGCGGGCGAACTTCTCATGAACATTATCCGGCATTGATTGCCGGTTCACCGCATTTTGATGAACTGCATGGCGATGTCTGGGGATTTCACTTTGCATGGAGCGGCAATCATCGGCTCCGGGTTGATGTCAAAGCAGATGGCCGACGTTATATGCAGGCTGAAGTGATCTATTTACCCGGTGAAGTGACGCTTGAGAAAGGCGAAAGTCTGACGACGCCATGGCTCTACGCGAGCTACAGTGGGCGAGGGTTGAATGGGATGAGTCAACAGTTCCATGCGCATGTTCGTCATTCAATATGTTCACCTGATTTTGTTGCCAAACCGCGGCCTGTCCATCTCAATACATGGGAAGGGATCTATTTCAATCATGAGCCTGAATATATTATGTCGATGGCGACTCAGGCTGCAAAATTAGGTGCTGAGCGGTTTATTATTGATGATGGTTGGTTCAACGCACGAAATGATGATACGGCTGCATTGGGAGACTGGTTTTTAGATGAAAGTAAATATCCTGATGGTCTTGAACCGATCATTGAACATGTCAATCAGTTAGGAATGGAATTCGGTCTTTGGTTTGAACCGGAAATGATCAATAAAAATTCTGAGCTTTACCGAACTCATCCTGATTGGTTATTAGCGGTAGACGGGTACGAGCAACCAACGGGAAGAAATCAGTATGCGATTGATCTACAGAATGACGATGCATTTGACTATTTATATGAAAGGCTGTCTTATTTTTTGAGTCGATATCATATTGCTTATATTAAATGGGATATGAATCGTGAAATTGTTCAACCCGGGCATCAAGGAAGAGCATCTGGGGTGCGGCAGACAGAGCGATTTTATGCGTTAGTTGATCAGTTACGATCGCAATTCCCTCATGTGAGTATTGAATCTTGTGCTTCCGGTGGCGGGCGAATTGATTATGAAGTTCTCAAACGCACTGACCGTTTCTGGCCATCGGATAATAATGATGCTTTGGAGCGGCAGCGGATTCAGCGTGGGATGAGTTACTTTTTCCCGCCTGAAGTCATGGGTAGCCATATCGGTGCCGGGCATTGTCACAGTACGCGCCGCCGTCACAGTATTGAGTTTCGTGGCCTGACCGCGCTGTTCGGTCATATGGGGATCGAGCTTGACCCGGTGAAAGAAGAGGCGACGGAGAAAGAAAACTTTGCACGTTATGTCGCACTCCATCAATCTTTACGGCCTTTACTTCACTCCGGAACCAACTGGCGAATTCCGACGGATGATGAAGCGCATCAGGCTCAAGCGGTCGTTGCTGCCGATCAGTCAGAGGCAGTCGTGCTGATTGCACAGTTGGCCATGCCGACGCATGCCTTGAGTGGGTATTTAAGAATTCCCGGTTTGGATGATCAGGCGATCTATCGAATCTCTGTTTTGGATAAACCATCATTTTACGAAAATATTGTTCATACGCAGCCGCAATGGACATTCTCGGGGGGCGAGGTCTCTGGTGCTTGGTGTCGCGAGGTGGGGATTGCATTGCCGGTTCTGGATCCTGAAACCGCGATATTAGTCAGGTTGGAACGACTCACAGGGCAGTGAGTTGTCTCCTCATAAGTGTATGAATTACACCATTCTAAAGAATGAGCCGCCGATGTGTTTTCAAGGGCGGTTCTTATTTCTAATCCCAATACATTTTACGGTAAGTGTCATTGTTTCTTCATGAAAAATTCACATAATCTGTAAAGATTAAATTATTTGAAATAAAATTGTTCACTAATTGTCATCTGATGTAAATGTAGAATAAATACACTAATTTAAAAACTAAGGTTTATAAACTGAAGTGTTTTTATTGATATTTATATATTAAAAATATAATTAAATCTGTGGACTATATTAAATATATGACAGGTATGACTAGCCATGTCGAAAAATGTGTGTTTATGATGATTACCATATTAATAATTTAAATTCAGACGCTTCCTGATATTTAATAATAAAGTGCAGGTTCTAAATCGACATATCGACGCACAGGCTAGGTTAGGTTTTTATAATTTAATGATTGATAAATATTATTATTAATCTCTGATAAAAATAAGAAATAATCTCATCAGCTAAAATTACATTTAGACAGTATAAATGTAATTTTATCGTGCTGCACTTATTTTAATGGATGTGTTGTCTCCACTATTTTGATAATTCATTCCTAATAAGGATGTAAGCATGAACTTTGAGTTAACACCACAACAAACAGAGCTTTATGATACTGCACTCCGTTTTGCATCGGATGTCTTAGAACCGGGTGCGGCTGAGCGGATGGCTACACACACTTTTGATCGTCAGGTATGGGAGGAAGCCGCCCAGTTCGGTTATGCCAGTCTTCCGATCTCTGAAGCGGATGGCGGTAGTGGTTTATCCACACTGGAAACCATGTTGATGGTCGAAGCTTTGGGCAAAGGTTGTAGTGATTTGGGGCTGGCGTTTTCGCTTTCTGCTCACTTATTCGCCTGTGTTGTTCCTTTCAGTGGTTTTGCCAGTGAAACCCTCAAACAAACCTATTTGCCGAGACTGATTGATGGCTCCTGTATTATGGCAAATGCAGCGACCGAACCAGAGGCCGGTTCTGATATTTACGGGATGAAATCTACCGCAGAACGTGTTTCGGACGGTTATTGCTTAAATGGCAAGAAATGTTTTATCTCTAATGCCCCTGTCGCTGATTACTTCCTCGTATACGCAAAAACAAATCCGGGAATGGGATTCTTAGGTGTGAGTGCCTTTTTGGTACCGAAAGAGGCTGAAGGACTGACTGTCGGGAGTCACCATGCCAAAGATGGCTTAGGGACTTGTCTATGGTCAGAAGTTTACTTGCAGAATGTCTTTGTTCCTGAATCTCATCGTGTTGGTGCGGAAGGTGCCGGTGGGGCGATGTTTTATGATTCGATGATTTGGGAAAAAGGGTGCCTGTTCGCGTATTACGTCGGAGCGATGGCACGAATGCTTGAAAAAGTCATTCTTCATGCGCAGGAACGGAAACAATTTGGTCGGGCGATCGCTCAGAATCAATCAGTATCCAATCGGATCGTTGATATGAAAATTAATCTGGATACATCGCGTTTGCTTTTGTACCGCGCGGGTTGGCTTTACGACCAAGGGAAAGATAGTGAGTTAGAAATTGCGATGAGTAAGTTGGTTATCTCTGAATCGGCTGTGCAGTGTGGTTTGGATGCCATTCAGACGTTCGGGGGATCCGCAATCGAAAAAGAAATGGGAATCATGCAGTTATTACTGGATGCGGTTCCCTCAAGAATTTTCTCCGGATCGAATGATATTCAGAGAGGCATCATTGCAAGAAAATTAGGACTCTGAGTCAGTTCACGAATAAGGCTAGGTATATGAAAGCATTAGTAGCAATCAAACGAGTCGCGGATCCGTCATTGGCGGTTCGTGTTCAGAGTGATCAACGTGACGTTGATTTATCAGATGCCAAAATGGTGTTGAATCCCTATTGTGAAATTGCGTTAGAAGAAGCAATTCAGCATAAAGAAGCAGGAAGAATATCTGAAATTGTTGCCGTTTCTGTCGGCACGCTGTCATGTCAGGAACAACTGAGAACAGCACTCGCTCTGGGCGCTGATCGTGCGATCCATGTTGAGTCAGAAGATCATTTGGATCCGCTGGTTATTGCGAAATTATTAGTCAAAGTGGTCGAGAAAGAACAACCACAAGTCATATTTACCGGTAAACAGTCGGTGGACAGTGACAATAATCAAACCGGTCAAATGTTGGCGGGGTTACTCGGCATTGCTCAGGGAACATTTGCGTCAAAGATTGAGTTTGAATCCGACGCGGCTCTTGTCACGCGAGAAGTCGATCATGGTCAACAGGTTGTTCGGATCACGCTTCCAGCTGTTCTTACGGCTGATTTACCCTTAAATAAACCTCGCCATGCTTCTCTTCCTAATGTGATGAAAGCCCGCAGAAAACCCATCGAATCGATTGCAGCGGAGCGCTTCAATGTTGCGATGCATCGGCGAACGCGTCTTCTCCAAGTTGAATCGTTAAATGGCCGTCGGGCGGGTATTCGAGTCGAAAGTGTGGATGAGTTGGTGAGTAAATTAAAGCATGAAGCGAGGGTAATCTGATGACTATTTTGATTATTGCGGAGCATGACCATCTCAAATTAAGCGAGGCGACATTTCATGCGATTGGGGCCGGCAAACAGATCGGTGATGATATTCATTTACTCGTTGTTGGTCATCATTGTGATCCAGTCGTTGAACATGCGACCCAGTTGGGAGATGTGTCGACGGTTCTCGTTGCTGACTCTGATATCTATACGGGGGCGCTAGCTGAAAATATTGCCAATCTCATTGCTGGTGTCGGAAGAGATTATACCCATATCGTCGCTGCTGCGACGTCGTTTTCGAAAAACTTTTTACCCAGAGCGGCGGCATTATTGGATGTTTCCTTCATTTCGGAAGTCATTGATATTGAGAATGACGATACCTTTCGCAAACCGGTTTATTCGGGGAGTGCCATCGCCACGATCCAGTCGATTGATCCGATTAAGATGCTCACCATCAGAACAACCGCTTTCCCTGCAAGCGCAGATATGGGCGGTGCAGCGACTGTGGTTCAAGTGCCGGGCAGTGAAGACCTCAAGCTTTCACAGGTGATCAGTCATCAGAAGGTTGAATCCTCTCGTCCGGAATTGTCATCGGCACGTATTGTGATTGGTGGTGGCCGCGGATTGGGAAATGAGCACAACTTCGCTTTGTTAGAGACGTTGGGCGACAAGCTTGGAGCCGCAATCGGGGGAACCCGTGCGGCAGTTGATGCCGGATTTACAGCCAATGATCTTCAGATTGGGCAGACGGGGAAAGTGATCGCACCGGATTTGTATATTGCCGTCGGTATCTCCGGGGCGATTCAACATATCTCCGGTGTCAAAGATGCCAAAACGATTGTGGCAATCAACAATGACGCTGATGCACCGATGTTTCAGTCTTCGGATTATGTGCTTGTTGCGGATTGCATGGACGTGTTGCCTGAACTGATGGAAAAAATGGTATGAGATCACTCAAGCCAGCCGTAATCATTCATCCTGTGAGAAAGAAGTAAGGGAAATCCATGAGAGAAGTCCTGGAATTTGATGTTGTGATTGTTGGTGGCGGGCCCGCTGGTTTATCAGCTGCCTGCCGCCTGATGCAACTGGCACAAGTGGAGAATCGGGAACTGAACGTTTGTCTGATTGAAAAAGGCGCAGAAATTGGGGCTCATGCGTTATCGGGAGCGATTATGGAAAGCCGTGCCTTGGATGAGCTTTTCCCCGATTGGCAACAACAAAATGTGCCGGTCATTACCCAAGTTGAGCAGGAAGCGCTTTTCTATCTTCGGGATGAAAATAAGGCTTGGCGAATTCCCAGCCTTTTTGTCCCCCAGAGTATGCATCATCAGGGGAGCTATCTGATTCGACAAGGGAAATTCTGCCAGTGGTTAGCCAGACAAGCGGAACATCTGGGTGTGGAAATTTTTACTGGGTTCACCGCATCAGAATTACTGATCAATGAACAGAATGAAGTTTGTGGCGTTATCACTGGTGATATGGGTTTAGATGCTCAGGGAGAGCCAAAATCCGACCATATGCCGGGGATCGAGTTACGGGGTCAATACACGTTATTTGCTGAAGGCAGTCGGGGGCATCTTGGTAAACAACTGCTTGAGCATTATGCATTGGATCGAAATGCTGATACACAGCATTTCAGCTTAGGATTAAAGGAAGTTTGGCAGATTAGGCCTGAACATCATCAATTAGGGCAGGTCATTCATCACTTTGGCTGGCCTTTGGAGCGTCATGCGAATGGTGGGGGCTTCCTCTATTTTATTGATGATTGTCAGGTTGCTATCGGTTTGGTGGTTGATCTGAATTATAAAAACGCTTATTTGAGTCCGTTCGATGAATTTCAGCGGATGAAGCATCATCCTGAAATTGCTCGGTATCTCAGTGGCGGGCAGCGATTGTCTTATGGGGCCAGGACTTTAACCAAAGGGGGATTCAATGCACAGCCGAAGATGACATTTCCCGGCGGTCTGTTAATTGGTTGTGAAGCGGGTGTGCTGAACGGTGCGAAACTGAAAGGCATTCATACTGCCATGAAATCTGGGATGCTGGCTGCGGAAACGGTCTATCCCGCACTTTTGCAGGAGATGAAAGGTGCCGATTTAACGTCGTTTGCCGAGAGCCTGCAAGATTCCTGGCTACATGAAGAGCTGTATATGGCAAGAAATAGTACCGCAGCAATGCATCAGTTTGGCCCTTTGGGAGGCGGGTTATTTAATTTTATCGATCAGAATATATTCCGTGGGCGCCTGCCATGGCATATTCGGGATAATCAAGCGGACCACGCTCAATTGCTACCAATGAATCAATGTCAGCCGATTGACTATACCAAACCTGATCAACAGCTGAGTTTTGATCGTGCTTCTTCAGTTTATATTGCCAAAGTCTCTCATGAGCATAACCAGCCATGTCACCTTCGACTACGAGATCCTCACATTCCGTTAGCAGACAATTTGGCTGTTTATGGCGAGCCTGCACAAAGGTATTGTCCTGCCGGTGTTTACAACGTCGTGGAAGAAAATGGTGAGAAACGCTTTGCCATTGATGCGCAGAATTGCCTCCATTGTAAGGCATGTGACATCAAAGACCCGGCCCAGAATATCACTTGGACACCTCCGGAAGGTGGGGGCGGTCCACTGTATACGAATATGTAATGTATTGATCATTGACGTAGGATATAAGTCGGATGACGAATTGCTGGTTGTATGGTAACCAATTGAAATTAATTTGATTATGAAGTGTGCAATCAAACCGTTTTTTGGTAAATAGCACTTTTCTTTTTCGCCGATTGTGGCATATTAACACCGTCATCTCGATGCGCGGGCATCGTATAATGGCTATTACCTCAGCCTTCCAAGCTGATGATGCGGGTTCGATTCCCGCTGCCCGCTCCAATTATTATTCAAGTATCATCTCTTGTGACCAAGATTATTTTCGCTTAGTTAGCCGACGCAATTTATAATTCACTGTCTATCTTTATAATTCACTATCTATAGTTAACTTCAGCTCATTTACACCGTCACCCGATTCCGACCAGACTTTTTCGCTTTATAAAGAGCCTGATCCGCGGCTTTGATGACGTCTTGAGGGTTTCGGCTTGATCGACTGTCGCTGACTCCAATGCTGACCGTAATATTCACGACACCGTTGGATTGATCTTTTTGGCGTTTCTGGCGTCCTACTTTATCATTTTTAGGGCGCTTATCCGTATTTCGCAGATACATGTCGTAGTTTTGGATGTCTTGGCGTAAAGATTCAAGATAATCAAATGCCTCTTCTGAACTTTTTCCTTTAAAGATAATGGTAAATTCCTCACCGCCATAGCGATAAGCCTTCGCTTTACCTTTGACTTGGCGTAATTTGCTTGCCACCAGTTTTAAAACCTCATCTCCCGTGTCATGGCCGTAGTTATCGTTGAATTGTTTGAAATGATCAACATCAATCATAGCAATGGTGAAATGTCGTCCCAGAGACTTCATCGTATGGTCGAGCGCTGCGCGGCCGGGAAGGTGGGTGAGTCGATCATTAAACGCCAACTCATGTCCGGCAGCAATAACATATAACACCAGAAAAATACCAGAGATAGAGAATAGTATGCTAGAAATGTGCGGGAGATGAAAAGAAACAAAGACATCTGAAATAAGTAGAACAGATGTGTAAACAATCGCGTCAAGTTTACGATTCTTCCTCAGTAGCAGCAGCATGGTGAGGCCACCTAAAACCATCAGGTAAAGAAATAGAATAAATGGTAATCGTGATACTTGAGGCACCGATAACAATAATTGCGTAAAAAGCTCCGGAAAGTTACCTTGGTTAAAATAATCCAAAATTAACAGTGACCAAGCGAAGAACAAACCTTGTATAAGCAAATAGTACAGAAACTCTTTAGTGAAAAGATCTGAGTCACGGAACGCATAACAGATGACGCAACTAATTGGAAAGAGTAAAGCAAGTAAAGATAACTCTAAAAGAGTTGAACCACTGATTAATGGTGTTTGCAAGCAAAGCTGAATGACACCATAGGCCAGTATTTGAGCCACAGCCAACATTCCCATACGACTTTGTTTGAATATTTGCGCAACCGCTAATGCCGTGAAAAGTAAAACATAAGGCAAGTTAAGCAGTACATTGGAATTTGACAGTTGCGTAAATATCTCGTGGCCCATCCCGATATGGATAGCCACAATGAACAAAATAGGAAGTAGACAGCGGAACCAGGAAGAACTGACCGACATTGAAAACATAGATGGTTGATTCGTCAAATAATTGACTGAACTTTACGTGATTTTTAGCAAAAAATACACTATTTTGTCGTTTTTTATACTCTTTCCTTGAATCTTGGGTGAGGTATGCGTGACTAAATGCATGAATGAGCGATGAAGATGAATATGCCAATAAACTGAAAGAATATAGAATATTTACACCGTTTGACTGAAGAGGTTATTATTAGTTGTTACTAATATGTATAAAATTATGTCAGATTGGTTATCTGATACTATGTTTATGATATACCTGAATCCTGATGTCGTGAGATTATATCTATTTGGATGCTGACAGTTACTGGAGAATAAATATATGCATATCAGTGTTGATGTTCATAATTATATGGAAACTTTAGTCGGTCAAATATTGAGTTCAGATGATTTTAAAGCTCGCTATAATCATGAGCAATTGGCTGATCTGGCTTGTTTAGCGTTAAGTCAACTGCGACCTGTATACATTCGTCATGATATTGATTTTTTATCCACGCTCCCGGAAACTCGTTTAGTAAAGTTAAAGCAATTTGCCCAAGATGCCGTTGAAGCCGGAGAGTCGATGATCAAAAATGACCGTCGTCAGAACCCTGAGTATCGGGAGGTTCCCGTTGTTGTTGCAACGGCTCGTTATGATGATGACCTTGAATTGGAATGGTACGAAAGCCCGATCATTAGTCATCAAACAGAATATCAAAAGGAGAAGTAAGTGGGATTTTTATCTCGGTTGTTTGGTCAACGTCAGCAAGAGTCAACACCTGTTGAGCCGGTTTATTACAAAGATTTTGCTATTTTTCCTGAAGCGATTGCCGAAAATGGTCAGTATCGGGTTGCCGGGCGGATTACCCGGGAAATCAATGGTGAAATGAAAGAACATCGTTTCATTCGGTCGGATGTTTTGTCCAATCGCGGTAGTGCTGATGAGCTTATGGTCAATAAGGCGAAAATGTTTATTGATCAGATGGGAGAAAAGATCTTCAGTTGAGTGTTGCTCAAATTGATTAAAATCATGATGAAAGAAACCATAAGCCGATAAGCTTATGGTTTCTTTTTTTGTGGTGATTAATTTTTACCATGATATTCAATTCACTAGACATTCTCGTTAGTATGGTGATGGCTCATGGCAGATGTTGGACCGATGCTGTAGAAACAAGACGTGATAAGTAACATGTGATAAATAATATGTTACAAAGAAGTGCAAGTGGTTGTACTTGATTGTCTGCTGCTTGAATGAGTAAGTAAGCCGTTAGATTAAACATATTACTGTGCCAATTATAAGGAAATAACTATGAAAATTGGTGTGCCTAAAGAACGACTTGCGGGTGAAACGCGAGTTGCAGCTTCACCGACTTCGGTAGGGCAGCTGCTAAAGTTAGGTTTTGATATTCTTATTGAAACCGATGCCGGAGAAAAAGCGAGTTTTGACAACCAGAGTTTCGAAGCTGCTGGTGCTCAGGTTGTATCTCATGAAGACGTATGGCGTGCAGATGTTATTTTAAAAGTTAATGCGCCGACAACTGAAGAAATCGAGCTGATCAAAGAAGGGGCGACGTTGATCAGCTTCATTTGGCCAGCACAAAATCCAGAGTTACTTGAAACCTTATCCGGTAAAAAAATCAATGTGCTTGCCATGGATTCCGTGCCACGTATTTCTCGGGCGCAGGCACTTGATGCTTTGTCATCGATGGCGAATATTGCTGGATACCGCGCAGTCGTTGAAGCGGCACATGAATTTGGCCGATTTTTTACTGGACAAATTACGGCTGCCGGTAAGGTACCGCCTGCAAAAGTTTTTGTCGCTGGTGCCGGTGTGGCTGGATTAGCTGCGATTGGTGCTGCTGGTAGTTTGGGGGCGATTGTCCGGGCGTTTGATGTCCGTCCTGAAGTAAAAGAGCAGGTTCAGTCGATGGGGGCGGAGTTCCTTTCTGTTGATTTTCAGGAGAATTCCGGTGCCGGAGACGGTTATGCCAAAGAGATGTCTGATGATTTTAATCGCAAAGCGGCTGAACTTTACGCAGAGCAGGCAAAAGATGTCGACATCATTATTACCACTGCATTGATTCCCGGAAAGCCAGCGCCCAAGCTGATAACCAAAGCAATGGTTGACAGTATGAAAGCGGGCAGTGTTATTGTCGATCTTGCGGCTGCAAATGGCGGGAACTGTGAATACACAGTGGCTGACCAGGTGGTGACGACTGAGAATGGCGTAAAAATCATCGGATATACCGATATGGTTGGGCGTCTACCGACACAGTCTTCTCAACTGTATGCTACCAATTTGGTTAACTTGTTGAAATTACTGTGCAAAGAAAAAGATGGTGAAGTTTTTATCGATTTTGAGGATGTAGTTCAACGTGGTGTGACCGTCGTTAAAGAAGGTGAAGTGACCTGGCCGGCACCGCCGATTCAAGTCTCAGCACAACCACAGGCTAAACCTGAGCCGGTAAAAGCGCCCCAGAAAACAGAAGAAAAAGCGGCGTCCCCGATGAAGAAGGCGTTAGGCCTCGTTGTTGGTGTTGGTGCATTCGCTTGGGTTGCTTCTGTTGCGCCTGCTGCTTTTCTCAGTCACTTTACGGTGTTTGTCCTTGCCTGTGTGGTTGGTTATTACGTTGTTTGGAACGTAACTCATGCACTCCATACGCCTTTAATGTCTGTGACTAATGCAATTTCAGGGATTATTGTTATCGGCTGTTTATTGCAAATTGGTCAGGGAAATGGCTTTGTTACGTTTTTATCGTTTATTGCTGTGTTGATCGCAAGTATCAATATCTTCGGTGGTTTTACCGTCACCAAGCGTATGCTTGAAATGTTCCGTAAAAAATAACAAGGAGTAGCGAATGTCTGCAGGATTAGTACAAGCGGCGTACATCGTTGCTGCTTTATTTTTTGTGATGAGCCTGGCTGGCTTGTCGAAACAGGAATCGGCGAGGGTTGGTAACTATTACGGTATCACCGGGATGGCGATAGCCTTACTGGCGACTATTTTTGCTCCCGATACGTCGGGGATCGTCTGGATTATCATTGCAATGGCGATTGGTGGGACAATCGGTATCTATTTTGCGAAGAAAGTCGAAATGACACAGATGCCCCAGTTGGTCGCGATCCTTCATAGCTTTGTTGGTATGGCTGCTGTGTTGGTTGGATATAATAGCTTTATTGAAGCTCCGGAAACCGCGACACATGCTGAACATGTTATCCATTTGGTTGAAGTTTTTGTTGGCGTGTTTATTGGGGCGGTTACATTTACCGGTTCGATCGTTGCGTTTGGTAAACTACATGGTGTGTTTAAATCTTCACCGTTGAATATTCCTCATAAACATAAGTGGAATCTTGCGGCAGTGATCGTTTCCGCACTATTGTTGATCTACTTTGTCAATGTTGACGGAAGCTATTTTGCACTGATGGTCATGACTCTGATCGCTTTTGTTTTTGGCTATCATTTGGTTGCATCGATCGGTGGTGCAGATATGCCCGTTGTCGTTTCAATGCTGAACTCATACTCAGGATGGGCAGCCGCTGCTGCGGGGTTCATGCTGGCGAATGATCTATTGATTGTGACTGGCGCACTTGTCGGTTCTTCGGGGGCGATACTGTCCTATATCATGTGTAAAGCGATGAACCGTTCTTTTATCAGCGTAATTGCGGGTGGATTCGGTCAAGAAGTCGTAATCAGTGATGATGGAGAAGAGCAAGGTGAACATCGCGAGATCATGGCTGAAGATGTTGCGGATATGCTTAAAAACTCAACGTCTGTGGTGATTACTCCGGGGTATGGTATGGCTGTGGCGCAAGCTCAGTACCCAGTTTCTGAAATTACCGAGAAACTGAGAGCCAAAGGTATCAAAGTTCGTTTTGGTATCCACCCAGTCGCAGGTCGTTTGCCCGGCCATATGAATGTGCTGTTGGCTGAAGCCAAGGTTCCATATGAAATCGTATTGGAAATGGATGAAATCAATGATGATTTAAGTGAAACCGATACCGTGCTGGTTATTGGTGCGAATGATACGGTCAACCCTGCGGCGTTAGAGGATCCGAATAGTCCAATTGCTGGCATGCCAGTTTTGGAAGTTTGGAATGCCAAAGATGTCATTGTATTTAAGCGTTCAATGAATACCGGATACGCAGGTGTTCAGAATCCACTCTTCTTTAAAGAGAATACTCAGATGTTATTTGGGGATGCAAAAGCATCATGTTTGCAGATTCTGGAACATCTGGATTAGTCACTACTTAAAAAACAATAGAAAACTTTGTAATATTAAGCCAGCAATAATGCTGGCTTAATTTATTTAGGGGGCACATTATTGACACCAGCATAACACGTAGATAACTATTTTTGTCATAATGCTAACCGGATCATGAAACTTGCCTGAGAATATAGAGTCACATAAGAAAATGATATTAAAACGATTCGTGCTGTTGTTTATGTCTGTTATTCCATATGCATATGCGGACTCTTTGCCAGCAAGAATCGATAATTTTATATCCTTGTTTAGATATAATGAGGCACTTGTCTCATATGATTTGAGAAAAATAGAAGCTGAGTATGCGACAAGACTTATTACACCCGAATCCATGCTGCCTCAGACATTCCAATATCCTTTGAAAGATATTCAGCAGCTTTACGCTTTAGCGCAACATTGTACCGGAAGTTTACCTTTGAGCCCTTTAACGACAGAGCCGTTGGTTTTTACCCGGGCGATGTGCAAAGGGACGAAGCTCCCGTTGCGTTGGTTTGCCAGAAGTGCTTTGATTCATCCGGGTGGGGGAACATATGCTGCACGATATGTGAAAAAACACCCAGAGCTTTATGATGAGCTTAAAGTTTATATGCATATTCAGGAGCGTCCTAAAGCACCTGAAGATACTTTACTAGGGCGTTTACAGCGGATGGACAGTGAGTCGGTCACCTCATTAATTTCTGGTGACTCAATGTTCAGTGAGCAAGATGAGCTTTGGTTGAGAAAAGGTGATCGGTATTACGTTTTTGCTGATCATGTTTGGAAAAATAATGCCGAACAGGCGGGGTTAGTCTTCAGTTATGTCAATGGCGAAGATTCAACTTGTTTTGTTCGACGCGGTAACTTGTGTTGGGAGGAAGAAGACCAATCGGATATTTTGCGTTATATCCTCGTTGGCCTTGTTGCTTTCAACGTATTATTAGTGATTAGTTGGTTTGTCTATCGTTGGAATACAAAGCGGCTTGAACTGAGAAGCCGTATGCTTATTTTACAGATATTGACTCATGAATTGCGGACACCAATTGCCAGCCTGTCACTGACTGTTGAAGGATTCAGACGAGAGTTTGAGCGGCTTCCCGAAAGTGTTTATGATGAATTTCGGCGATTATGTGAAGATTCCCGCCGTCTGAGGCAGTTGGCGGAGGCCAGTAAGGATTATTTACAGTCCGATACTAAACCTTTGTCCGTGGCTTGGGTACCGTCAGTTGCGGAGTGGTTAGAGTATAAATTAGAGGAAGAATTTGAAGCATCTATTCATTTCTCAATCAATCAGGATATTGCAGCGAAATTAAATGTCTATTGGTTGGGAACTTGTATTGATAATTTGTTAAGAAATGCCATTAAATATGGTATTGCCCCCGTGCAGTTGGATGTAACGACGTCAAGTCATATGGTTACGTTCAAGGTCATCGATCAGGGTGTGCTGACACAGAAAGACTGGCGTCAGCTACGTAAGCCCTTTGTCAGTAAAAGTGGTTTAGGCCTAGGTTTAACAATAGTAGAATCAATGGTTGGAAGAATGGGAGGCAAAATGTCTCTAGTCGGGCCACCAACAACATTTATTTTGGAGATACCTTGTGAAACAGACGTTGCTTCTTGTTGAAGATGATAAAAACTTGGCTGATGGATTGTTAGTTAGTCTAGAACAAGCCGGATATAACTGTTTACATGCGGAGAAGATTTCAGAAGTAAGACAGTATTGGGAGCAGGCTGATTTAGTGATTTTGGACCGACAGCTTCCTGATGGTGATTCAGTTGAACATCTCGTTGATTGGAAAAACTTGAAAGATGTTCCGGTTATTTTATTGACGGCACTGGTCACGGTGAAAGATAAAGTTGCAGGACTTGATTCTGGTGCGAATGATTATCTAACCAAACCATTTGCTGAAGCCGAGTTATTCGCCAGGGTGAGAGCACAACTTCGAGCGCCTGATGGGGAGTCGCAAGATGACACAAAGGTAGTCACTGCAGAATTGTCCATTGATAAAGCCACGCGAGAAGTGCATTACAAAGGTGACTTGATTACGCTGACCCGTACAGAGTTTGATTTACTGTTATTTCTGGCTAGTAACTTAGGCAGAGTATTTACCAGAGATGAATTATTGGATCATGTGTGGGGCTACAACCACTTCCCAACAACAAGAACGGTTGATACACATGTGCTGCAATTAAGGCAAAAACTTCCCGGATTAGAAATTGAAACGTTACGGGGTGTCGGCTATAAAATGAAAGCCTGATGATGAGAAAAAAGAATTTTTTCTTACTGGGAGTACTCATATGTGCTCCCAACTATTCTGTTTACGCGAACTGGTTTGAACGTAACACGCCATTAACTCAAGCCCATGAACATCTGCTGGAAAATGACCTGCCTAAAATGTTTAGCTCTTTAGTTGAAGTATGGCAGAACGCTAAAAGTAATCATCTCAGCAGTCACCTGAATGATTTACTACTCCAATCTTTAAGCGCAGATTGTGGAAAGAGTTTAGAGCGTGGACCTTTTCCTGATTGGATTAAGTCTCTCGCAGTACGCAGAGTTGAGATCCAGAGTCCGGGCCGAGATGCATTTCAATTATTGATTGATATGGTGACAACGTCACAAATAGGAGAGATTTCGTTCACTCGTTGGGTTGATCATTCAATTTCCCTCGATAGTTCTTTTTCCCAAACAGGAAGTGACGACGTCACAAATGAGCTCACTTACGTGAAGCGTTATAATCTGAATAATCGCTTACCTATGGGGCTTTATCGATTGATTGTTTCTCGGAAAAATGGTGAGTCGTGGAGCTCTTGGGTCATTCTTGATAATCCGAAGACCTACCACACGATTCATTGGCGTTCAAAAGAACAATGGCGTGTCGAAAAAACAGCGATTCCGAATCGCTACTGCCCATTACCCAAAATGAAAGTTTCAGCATATAGCTATCATAGTGGCAAATACTCAGAAGTTTGGAAACAGACCTATGAGTCTAATTATCCAGGCGAGTTACCACCGAATACATTAGAACCGGGACGATATGTTCTGGCAGTATCGATGAATCATCAGCGGTGGCAAGGGCCTATAACCATTGAGCAATCTCAAGTTATTAGTAAAACATATGATGTTTCACTAGAGGAATAGCTAAAGATATATAACAATCTGTCGTTATAAATATTAAATTTTATTCGGTTTATAGCGCATATGGATATACAACTAAAATATTTAATTCCTTCACTTCTCGTTGTTTCATCCGGGAGTATGGCAGCTTCCTACGCTGTTGAGGCCCGAGGGGATGCAATGGGAGGGACCGGGGTTGTTTCAGCCAATTATCTCACTGCTCCTTTCTATAATCCTGCCATTGTTGCCATTTATCGTAGAAACGATGATGCGGGAATGCTACTTCCCAGTTTTGGACTGACTTATAACGATCCTGATGATATTTCCAATACAATCGATGATGTAGGCGATTCAATCAAAAATATGGAAGGCGGGGATTCATCACAAGAAGCTAAACTTCAGAGTCAGCTCGATGCGCTCAATGGTGGAGAACTCAAAGCTGATATTGGTGGTGCGATCGCAATAGGGATTCCCAATCAATATATTTCGATGAATTTGTTTGGTAAAGCCTATGCAGAGACTTATGTAACACCATCAATCGCGACAACCGGTTCCTCAACGCTTGATAATGCGCAGAATAGTACGATCGATGCTGTTTCTGTTGCGGTCACTGAAGTAGGTCTTTCTCTGGCAAAGTATCAAACATTTCTAGGGCAACATATCTCAGTTGGTGTATCTCCAAAACTGCAACGAGTGTATACCTATGTATACGAAGCCAGTTTGAAGAACTATGATCTCAGTGATATCGATGCAAATAGTACCGGAGAAACGGTATTTAACTTAGATGCAGGTCTGCTGTGGTTTTATGGGCCAGTAAGAGTTGGATTCGCAGCAACCAATTTGGTTTCTCGTGATATCACTACCCGGCGAGTTGCTTCCAGTATATCTGGCAAGGCCGATCTGCAATATAGTTATCAACTCAGACCACTATATACTGTTGGTGTTGGGCTGATTGGTGATTATGCCTCGATTAGTGTTGATTATGATCTGAATGAAGAAGAGCGCTATACCAATTTCAATGATAATACCCAGATGCTGCGTGTCGGCGGTGAAATCGATATTCTGCGTCAGCTAAAATTGCGAGCCGGTTATAAAAAGAATCTGGCTTATAGTAATTCTGATGGGGTATACACTGCGGGGATAGGGCTTTCTCTACTCGGATTATTTGAACTTGATGCTGCGGTTAGCTATACCAATGCACATGCCAAAGGCGCCTATGTGAATTTCCTGTCCACATACTAACGCGTTTATTTTTTCTCTTAAGTACATACCTATCTAAGCTCTCTCTGAAAAGAGGGGGCTTTTTATTTTCTGAAATATAAATCTTGTATACCAACATCACTGCGCGTAGTGATTACTTACACTGCTTAGTTAATTCTCTATGAGAAATAAGTTGATCGTTTTAATGCGCACCTTCATTATTTGCCGATATTGTAATTAAAACTTATATTTTTCATTGGTTTATAACAGAATATTCAACTCTCATAGAGTGATAATTAACCGTACATAACGCTTCCTAAAGAGAGATGATCTTTTCAGATCTCATGTTAGTGAATACTTCTGCTGTGTGACAGTATCACTCTAGATATATAAACTAATGCACTATAACTAATATTTGAGGTAAAAATAAACAAACAGCATCACCGCAGCGCCAAAACATAGCAGTAGACGAAACCATTTATCTTTAATAGAAGAGGGTTGATATGAATTGAGCGTAGCCGAGTCAGGTAACACATTGCAGATTTGGGTACAGTATCCGGACTGGGATTATCTGGAATGAACCGGAATCCTCAGTCTCGTTTTTTTGTTATAAGCATGTGGGCTTATAGTTGGGAAAATGAGGAGACAAGCCCCGTGATGAAGTTCGGGGGAAGTGAAAGATTCCAATGGGCGCGGTCAGTAGTTCCCCGAACTTCAAGAAAGGTAATACCCCCCGTCCTGCCAGACTTGAGCGAAGCTATGATTCTCTCTGAAAAAATAGTGAGTCGCACAAACATGTTAGGGGTGGTATATTATCCTTGTATAGCATATATCATGTATTACTCTTTTGAGTGATTTAATGAATGAAAAGCCCAGTGTGCAACCACAGGGCTTTAGCGCATTACATAAAAAATGCGTTTATTATTGCTATTAGCAACCTGATGAGTTCAGTTAACAACTGAATCATAAAACCTCCTTTCAGGTTTGTTTATCTATAAGCTCTAATACTGGCGGGTATTGGAGCTTCCTCTTTTTTGATTACGCATGATATACATATCTCTCAATTTTCCTGAATTCACCTCCTTCATTGTTTGTTGATTTCAATTTATCAGAAGAAATCCAATAAAAATAGATAGTTAATATTTGACACGGCAGAAAGGATACTGAATTATTTTGCTTTAACGAGGGCTATTGGTTGGTACTTATCGTATAAAGTAACTTAATTCTCTGGTTTGGAGTATGGGGAATCGGTGGATAAGTTGTAGCTAGACTTTTTTTTAGTCTTAACTAGAAGTGGTGTTAATAAGTTCTGATTTATTAGTCTTAGCTAGAAGTGATGTTAATAAGCGCTGATGTTAAAAAGCCGCTAGCTTTAATAGCGGCTTATGGTTTCTGAGATAGATGTATTAGTTGGTCATTTTCACAATATTAGGACTGATTCAGTCTTTTTTTTAAATCTTCCAAAGTGCGCATTATGTACGTTATGTTAAATAACATAATTGGGGCGATTCAATTGATTCAACCATTCCCCCTATAAGTCATGTTCCCACGGGGTTTGATACTGTTATTCTCTTCACAGAAGGTTTCTGGATAGTAACAACGAGCGCGGCAATTGGCCGGCCGCTCTCGTTTAATACTTGAACGATGGAAGATCACTCTCCGTAATAGCTCTTACGGTATAAACTCTTCACATCTTCAACGGTTGGTTTTCCTGGATTGGTCAATGTGCACGGATCACCATAGGCTCGCTCACTCATTCTTTCCAATACTCGGATAAATTTCTCTTCGCTGAAATCAACCTCATCACAATCTTTAAAGCAGGATGGAATATCCAACGCTTTGTTTAGTTCTCTGACGGTTTGTGCCAAATTATCAATGCCGAGAATGCTTTCAGCCAACTGATATTTGGTGGTGTATTGTCTGTTGAAATCAATAATATATGGCAACAGAATCGCATTTGACAGACCATGAGTCACTCCAAACTCACCAC